>DATHZW010000025.1:0-2157 GCA_035458405.1 Steroidobacteraceae bacterium
GACGCGAAGCAGCCGGTCGCGCGCGCCCCCGAGCCCTGACGGCAAGCCGAGGTTCAAGACTGTCTGCAGCTTGACTGCAGGCAGCGCAGCGCGTGTTGCCGTCTTTGGCTAACGGCTAACGGCTAACGGCTAACGGCTAACGGCCAATGCGCGATGCAGCAATCCAGGCCGCTGTGGCCGTTCGAGCCTGCCTGTCGATATATTAGGCACCCTCGAATTACCGGAACCGACCGGCAACCGGGCGGCTGAGCGCCACCGGCGGTTCGCGAGGAGACGCCATGAAAGAAGCCATCCGCCTCTGCACCTGCCTGTTGCTGACCGTCGACCGGGCGCTGGACGTGAGCGCTTGAGCACCAATTCGGGGGCCGGGCGCCCGGGCGGTTTGCCGGGATGAGGTACGCCCAGCGCGAGACCGAGCGCGAAGTCACGCTGTCGCCACAGTCGCCCGCGGCGGCAACCGTCATCTGGCTGCACGGCCTGGGCGCCGACGGCTGGGACTTCGTGCCCGTCGTGAGCGAGCTCGGGCTGCCCGACGACCTGCCGGTGCGATTCATCTTCCCGCATGCGCCCGTGCGGCCGGTCACGGTGAATGCCGGTTACGAGATGCGCGCCTGGTACGACATCATCTCGTTCACGCCGGAGGGTCGCGCTGATGCGGCCGGGCTGGCCGAGGCGTCGCAGCGCGTGATGGATTACGTCCGCGCCGAGTCCGAGGCGGGCGTGCCGGCCTCGCGGGTGGTGCTGGCCGGATTCTCGCAGGGCGGTGCGGTCGCGCTCTTCGCCGGGCTGCGCCATCCCGAGCGGCTGGCCGGCATCCTGGCACTGTCCACCTACCTGCCGTTCCCGGAGAAGCTGGCGGCGGACAAGTCCGCCGCCAACGCGCAGGTTCCGATACTGATGTGCCACGGCCGCGAGGATCCGATGGTGAAGCTCTGGATGGGCAGCGAGTCGCGTGACCTGCTGGGCTCGCAGGGCTACGGCGTGGAATGGCACGACTACCCTATGCAGCACGAGCTCTGCATCGAGGAGCTGGCGGACGTGTCGCGCTGGTTGCGTGCGCGGCTGGGCTAGCGAGGCGGATCCAGCTGCCTGGCGGCGGCCGGCAGGTTCTCCATTTCCCCCAGGATGCCGTCCTGCAGCCGGTACTGGGCGTCCGGCATGGCGTTGAAGAACGTCATCCACAGCAGCTCGCCGGTCCTGGCGTCATACAAGGCGATCGAGGTATTTCGCTCGAACAACTTCTTGTACATGTTCGGCATGCCAACGACCATCAGGTTGAGCGCCACGTCGGTGGCCGACAGGAAGCGCCGATGCGAGTGGATGATCATCACGCCCGAAACGCCGTCTGCCGCCGGGCCGGCCCGTGCCTGCGTCAATGCCGCCAGGCGTTCCTGGAGAGGGGGCGGCACCGGCTCGCTCTGCTGCAGGTGCTCGTGCCAGGTCGCCAGGTCGATCACCCGGTTGTCCGTGTCGGAGTCTTTCGCTACGAAGGTGACCTCGTAGTCCTTCCAGTCGCGCAGGTAGCTCGCGATGGCCTGCGGGTCCAACGCCATGTCAGCCCCTCCCGCGATCGATGACTCGCCGCAGGCGGAGCAGGTCGCGACGGGGGCCAGGAGCAGCACCTGATTCAGCCTGGCCGCCGACTCGATCGTGATGGGCGAGGTGGCGTCGGACGGCGCCGCGGCGCCCTTTTCGACCGTGCTGCAGCCCGCCAGGATCACGCACACGGCGAGCGACCAGGCCGCCAGTGCCGCGCGCATCTCAATCGCTCCCGACGATGGGCTGCAGGCGACTTCGCACCATCCCGGCCAGTGAGCGCGCCAGTTCGCGGCGCGCAGCCACCAGCAGGGCCGCCTCGCGCTGGCCCCAGCGTTCGTAACTGCGGCAGAACGGTGCCGGGGCGCCGGCGCTTCGCAGGTAGGGCTGGACGTGGAGGAACCGGTCGTAGAGCGACTCGGCGGCCTGTCTGACCACGATCTCGGCGTCCGCGACCAGGCAGAGCGGGCCGGCTTCGCTGGCCGCCTGCGGGTTGCGCGGCACGAGCCCGAAGTCCAGGACCTTGACCTCGACTTCCAGGGTCGTCGTCCCCGCCGGCGGGTCGGCGGGGAGCCCGGCCCGGATCTCGGCGAGGAAAGCCTCGACGTCGAGGCCTTCGCG
>DATHZW010000026.1:0-2787 GCA_035458405.1 Steroidobacteraceae bacterium
CACGCTGATATCCGGAAACATGGAGAATTGCGGCCGCTGCCACGGCAAGGGCGAGCGATATGACATCGGCGTGTTGCACGGTGTCGGAAACTTTCGCTACAACCGCTGATGGGCGCGGTCGGCAGGTGCGAGGCCCGCCGCCCGCCGACTCAAGAACAGGCACTTGAGGTGGTCAGCTCCGCTGGCCGCCGTGATGTTGGAGATTGGGGACCGACTATGACAAGACGACTTGGGTCGCTCGCGCTGTCGCTGCTGGCACTGGGCTGGATGCAGGCACCGGTGGCGCTGGCTGAGGACAAGCAGGCCGACGAGGCGCCCAGCTACAGCAAGAACGGGGCGGACACCTGCCTGAATTGCCATGGCGGCGCCCCGGAGGTCATGGGCATCTTCCGTACGAAGCACGCCCAGCCAAACGATCCGCGGACTCCCTTTGGCCACGGACAGCTGCAGTGCGAGGCCTGCCACGGTCCCGGCGGCGCGCACACCAAGCGCCCCAAGAAGGGTGAGGAGCGCACCCCGGTCGTGCAGTTCGGCCGCGGCAAGGCCTCGACCATCGCCGAACAGAACCCGATGTGCCTGGCCTGCCACAACTCGTACATGGGTGACTGGCACGTCGCGGCGCACAACGACAACGGCGTCGGTTGCGCCGACTGCCACAAGGCCCACGATCCGCGAGACCCGGTCCGCAACAAGGCGACGCAGGTCGAGGTCTGCAAGACATGTCACCAGCTGCAGGTCGCCGACTCGCTGCTGCCGTTCGCGCACCCGGTGCGTGAGGGGCAGATCGCCTGCTCGTCCTGCCACTCGCCGCACGGCAGCCTCGCCGACGCCTCGCTGAAACGCGATACGATCAACGAGACCTGCTATACCTGTCACGCCGACAAGCGCGGCCCGTTCCTCTGGGAACACCAGCCGGTGAGCGAGGACTGCACGCTGTGCCACAAGCCGCATGGCTCGGCGCAGGCGGGGATGCTCAAGCAGCGCCCGCCATTCCTGTGCCAGCAGTGCCACGGGGCGCAGGGCCATCCGTCCGTGCCCGGCCTGCCAGGCGGCGTACCCGGCGGCAGCAATCCTTCCGTCTACCTGCTCGGCAGCGGCTGCGCCAACTGCCATTCGCAGGTTCATGGCAGCAACCATCCCTCTGGCACGTGGCTGACGCGCTAGGAAGGCAAGACAATGATGCGCAATGACAAACTGATGCTCGCGGCCGCTGTCGGCACCGCGCTCATGGCCGCAACTGCCCGGGCCGACAACGCGGCTGGCGTCGATACCTCGGACTGGGCCTGCGAATCCTGCCCCTTCCAGCAGGACTACGAAGCCGGGGCCACCCTGGGCGTCCTGTATGTCGACGAGGACTCGGCGAAGTTCGGCGAGTACAACGGCCTGGACGAGAAGGGCGCCTATGCCGAGGTGAGCGCCCGCGGCGGCAGCCGCAGCGAGTCAGGGACCTATTACCGCTACGACCTCAGGGATCTCGGCCTCGACACGCGCGAGGCGAAATTCGTCGCCGGGCGGGAAGGCGTCATCGAAGGCACGCTGTTTTACGACGAGCTGCCGCACCGCGTCTGGGACACGACCGTGACGCCCTACGCGCGCTCGGGCAAGGACACGCTGGTCCTGCCCGGGGACTGGGTGCGCTCCAGCTCGACGGCCGGGATGACCGCGCTGGCGGGCTCGCTGTCGCCGGTCGACATCGGCACGGACCGGACCACCATTGGCGCCGGGCTCGCCTACCTGCTCGGCTCCAACCTCAAGTTCTCCGCGGACTACAGCCGGCAGGAAATCGAGGGCAGCAAGCTGGCCTCCGCCAACTTCCTGTTCCTCTCGCTGCAATATCCCGAGCCCGTGGACGCTGCTCACGACCAGGTCGAGTTCGGCGCCACCTATCGCTGGAAGGGCGGCTTCGTGAAACTGTCCTGGTACGGCTCGTCCTACGACAATTCGGTGTCCGCGCTGACCTTCGACAATCCTTATCTGCCGGCCGCGGCCGATACCGTGCAGGGCCGCAAGGCGGGCGCGCCGGACAACAAGGCGCAGACTCTTGCGCTCGACGGCAATTTCCTGCTGCCCTGGTGGAACGCCGCGCTGAGCTACCGGCTGGCCGAAGGCACGATGGACCAGACCGAGGACTTCCTGCCCTTCTCGACCAGCGCGGCGCTCGACGCCACGGCCGCACTGCCGCGCCAGGACCTGGGCGGCGACGTCAGCACCAGCCACTATCGCGCCACGCTGTCCGTGAAGCCGCATTCGCGGCTGCGTGCCCATGTCGGCTACCGCTACGACGAGCGCGACGACGGCACGGCGGACTTCGCCACCACCGGTTACGTTGAAAGCGACTCGGCCGTCGGTGGTCCTGCAGGCAGGCGACGCTATGGCTACGAACGGACCCGCGTCGACGGTTACGGCGAAGCCAGGCTCTTCGACTGGTTGTCCGTCGGCGCCGGCGCGGAAAGCGACAAGCTGGACCGCCGCAACCAGGCGACGGACCAGACCAAGGAGGAACGCAGCTACGTCGAGGTCCGGGTTCGCCCGTGGGGCTCCCTCGAGCTGAATGGCCGCTACGGCAATGCCAACATCAAGGCCGGCGACTATTCGGTGATCTCCGGGCCGCTACCCGAGAATCCGCTGCTGCGGAAGTTCAACCAGACCGCTCGCGACAGCGACTTCGCCGAACTGCGCCTGGGCTGGTCGCCGTGGAAGCTGGCCATCGCGATGGAAGGCAGCTACGCCTTCGACGCCTACCGGCAGTCGCCGCTGGGCCTGCTGTCGGGGCGCGACTATCGCTAC
>DATHZW010000027.1:0-14544 GCA_035458405.1 Steroidobacteraceae bacterium
GCTGGGCAGCCGGCGCATGTACTGGGACGTGACGGGAATCCGGGCCGAGAACAACGCCACGCAGACCAAGCTCAACCAGTTCAACGCCCGCAGTCTCGGCGTGGCGCTGGGCGACCCCGCGGTCTGCGACGCGACGCCGGGTTGCGTGCCGCTCAACATCGTCGGCGAAGGCTCGATGACCCAGGAGATGCTGGACTTCGTGACCTACACCGGCCTCGACCGCAGCGGCCAGAAGCTGACGGACGTCACCGCCAACCTGTCCGGCGAGCTGTTCGACCTGCCCGCCGGGCCGCTCGGCTTTGCGGTGGGCTACGAGTACCGGAAGGAGGAGGGCTCCTTCACGCCGGATCCCGTCGTTGCGGCGGGCGAGACGGCGGACGTGCCAACGACGCCGACGACCGGCGGTTACGAGGTGGACGAGTTCTACGGCGAGGTCATCGTCCCGATCCTGAAGGACGCGCCGGGCGCGAACATGCTGAACTTCAGCGCAGCGGTCCGCTTCTCCGATTCGGACCTGTTCTCCAGCGAGACCGTCAGCAAGCTCGGGCTGAACTGGGGCCCCACCGACAACCTGGTCTTCCGGGCCAGCTGGTCCGAGGGCTTCCGCGCGCCGAACATCGGCGAGCTGTTCAACCAGGGTTCACGTTTCGACGGTTCCATCAGCGATCGCTGCTCGAACGTGCAGCCGGCCGACGCGGCCAACTGCACCGCGCTCGGCGTTCCGCCTGGTTACGTCCAGATCAATCCGCAGATCTCCGTGGACACCGGCGGCAACATCGATCTGACGCCGGAGACGTCCGAGACCTGGTCGGCTGGCTTCACCTGGCAGGTCCCGGTGAAGGGCGCCGGCGGCCTGGAAGGCTTGCTGGTGGAGATGAACTACTACGACGTCGACGTCAAGGACGCCATCCAGGCCCCCGATGCCCAGGACCTGCTGAACGGGTGTATCAATACGCTGGAGGACATCTTCTGCGACGCGATCAACCGCAATCCCAGCGGCACGATCACGAGCATCCAGGGTGTCCTGGGCAACATCGGCGGGATCAAGACCTCGGGAGTCGACCTCAACCTGGTCCTGACCACGGCGGAAACCGGCTTCGGCCAGTTCCGCATCCAGTGGATGACCTCGATGCTGCTCAAGTACGATGAACTGCTCGCGAGCACCTCGGGTGGCTTCGACACCTTCGATCGCAAGGGCCGTGAGCTCGGTTCGCCGACCCGCGGATTCCCGGAAACCAAGTCCTCGCTGAACACGGACTGGATGTGGGGGGACTGGAGCGTGCGCCTGGGCCTGCGGTACATGAGTTCCCTGACCGAGGACTGCACCGGCCTCGTGGCGGACTTCGAGCAGACCGATTTCTGCTCCAACGGTCCGGACACCAACAAGCTGGGTTCGGTGATGTACGCCGATGCCCAGGTCAGCTGGCAGCCCGAGGCCTTCATGGATGGCGGGTGGACCTTCGCGGCGGGCGTGAACAACCTGACCAACGAGAAGCCGCCGATCTGCTACTCCTGCGACCTCAACAGCCTCGACGGGACGCTGTACCCGATCGCCGGCCAGTTCTGGTACCTGAGGGCCATCTTCGAGAAGTAACCTGATGGCATGAAGGTGCCTGGCACCGGTCATTGACATGACTGGTGCCAGGCACCGTGGCGAGGCGGCCAGACCGGTTGCCGGCGCCGGTATTTTCCTCGGCTTGTAATCGTCCCGCTCGTGACGCAGCCTCTGCGGAATTTCGCAGCAGGGGGCGTGTCATGGCATTACGGGTACGGTCTGCGGTTCTCTCCCTCGCGCTGGCCTGCGGAATTGCCTCTGGCGGGAGCGCGGCATCACAGGCCGCGGACGACGGCGAGGCGGCATTCCGCGACCTGTACCGCGAACTCGTCGAGATCAACACCACGCGCTCCGTCGGCAGCTGCACCCGCGCGGCCGCAGCGATGCGCGCACACCTGCTGGCCGCGGGCATCCCCGAGCCGGACACGCAGGTCCTGGCGCCGGCCGACCGGCCACAGGACGGCGCGCTGGTGGCCCTGCTGCGGGGCCGCGACCCGTCGCTGAAGCCCATGCTGCTCATGGCGCACATCGACGTGGTCGAGGCGCAGCGCGAGGACTGGAAGCGCGATCCGTTCACGCTGGTCGAGGAGGACGGCTGGTTCTATGGCCGCGGCGTCGCCGACGACAAGGCGATGGCGGCGGCGCTGACCGACAGCCTGATCCGCTACCAGGCCGAAGGCTTCGTCCCACGCCGCGGCATCAAGCTGGCGCTGACCTGCGGCGAGGAGACGCCGCACGTGTTCAACAGCGTGCTCTGGTTGACGAAGGACAAGCCCGAGGCACTGGACGCGGCCTTTGCGCTGAACGAAGGGGCCGGCGGCGAACTCGACGCCGAAGGCCGGCCGGTTGCGCTGCAGATCCAGTCGGGAGAAAAGGTCTACCAGGATTTCGAGCTGTCGATGACCGACGGCGGCGGCCACAGTTCGCGGCCGAAGAAGCACAACCCGATCACCCGGCTGTCCGCTGCGCTGGTCCGGCTGGGCGAGTATCGCTTCCCGGTCGCCTTCAACGACGCGACGCGGGGCTATTACGAGGCGACGGCGAGGCTGTCACCGCCGGCCGTTGCCGCGGACATGCGCGCAGTGCTGAACGATCCCACCGACGAGGCGGCGATCGAGCGGCTCTGGGACGTCGACCCGGGCTGGAACAGCATGCTGCGCACGACCTGCACGGCCACGATGATCGATGGTGGGCATGCGCCGAACGCGCTGCCGCAGCGCGTGGCGGCCAACGTGAACTGCCGCGTCCTGCCCGGCGTGCCGGTGGAGGCGGTGCAGAAAACGCTGCAGCAGGTGCTGGCCGACGCGGCGATCCACGTCGAGCCGAAGGGGGTGCCGGGCGAGTCGACCTTGCCGCCGCCCTTGACGGCCCGGATCATGGGCCCATTGAGAGAAGTCGCCGAGATGGTCTGGCCGGGCGTCGCGATCGTGCCGACCATGACCACGGGCGCCACCGACGGCAGTTATCTGAATGCCGTCGGGATCCCGACCTATGGCGTCTCCGGCATGTTTTCCGACGCTGAGGGCAGCTACGCGCACGGACTGGACGAACGCATCCGGGTGAAATCGCTGCTGGACGGGCGCCGGTTCCTGTACGAGCTGGTCAGGCGCTACGCCGACGCGGACGACCCGATGCCCTGAGTCGGCCGGGCTCAGCCCAGCCAGTGGCGATCCCGCGCCGATCGGGAGAACCAGACGAGGTAGGCGCCGATGGCCAGGACCAGCAGCGGCAGGACTGCTGCGCCGGCGCCCCGCAGCTCGAGCAGGGCGCTCATGAAGAGCGCGTGGGCCATCTGCACCACGATCGCGACCAGTGACACGAGGAACACCGGCACGGCCCAGGCTTTCCGGGCCAGCAGGGCGACGCTGCCGAGCGCGCCGCCGAAGACGGCGATGGCAAAGGCCGCGGTGGCCCAGGCGGGAATGTCGGTGTAGAGGCTTCTCTCGGCCTCTGGAAGCCCTGCCAGCGCCTCGGGCCCCGCGGTCACGTTCATGAGGTAACTCATCACGCCGACGAGGTTCCAGGCGAGCGCGACCAGGCCGATGATCCAGAAACGGCGTGGCGGCCCGGCGAGCGAAGACTCAGGCATGGCGGACCCCCCCGGTTCCGTGTCGCTGCCAGTCTGCATGACGCCCGGATGGCGATCAAGGCGCCGCCCGGGCGCCGCTTGACCCGGAACAACCTGCGCGCCGGCCCCGCGCCGCGCCGCGTCGGGATGGCTCTGGTGACCGGTCTGGACGGAGCGGGCAGCCCCGTCCGCCCGGCTCCGGAGGATGCCGGGTGGGGCGAGACTCATTCCAATGGCGGGCGGCACTTGCGTGCCGGCGGGGACGGGGGCCGCCCGCGCTCGCGGCGAATGTGCGGGAGAGTCCGGGCGCTTGATGTAGGTCAAGGCGACCCGGTTCAGGGCCGTCGATAGTGCGCCAGGAGACAGCCGCAACGAGCTGTGCAACGGCGTGCTTGCGAGACAGCGCGCCACCGACCTCGCGGAGGGTGCGTCGTGCCGATGACAGACCGGGGAAAGCGCAACTCCGTCCTGGCGATGAACACCCTGGCCTTCACGGTCAATTTCGCCATATGGACCATGTTCTCCATCATCGGCATCCGCATCAAGGCCGAGCTCGGGCTGAACGAAACCGAGTTCGGGCTGCTGGTCGCCACGCCGATCCTCACCGGTTCCCTGGTGCGACTGCCGCTCGGCGTGCTGACCGATCGCTACGGCGGCCGAACGGTGTTCATGATCCAGATGCTGCTCGTGGCCATCCCGACCTATGGGCTCGCCTTCGCGACCGAATACTGGCAATACCTGATCATCGGCCTGTTCGTGGGCCTTGCGGGCGGGTCGTTCGCAATCGGCATCGCCTACACCTCGGCCTGGTTCCCCAAGGAAAGCCAGGGAACCGCCATGGGAATCTTTGGCGCTGGGAACGCCGGCGCCGCGGTGACCAACCTGGTCGCGCCCAGCATCGTGGTGGCGCTCGGCTGGCGCTCGGTGCCGCAGGTCTACTCAGTGGCGATGCTCGTGATGGCCGTGGTCTTCTGGTTCTTCACCTATCCCGACCCGAAGCACGAGCAGCGCAAGCAGAAGAAGGAGCACATCACCCTGGGCCAGCAGCTTGCGCCCCTGGTCGAGGCGCGGGTCTGGCGCTTCGGGCTGGCCTATTACTTCGTGTTCGGCGGGTTCGTCGCGCTGGCGCTGTGGCTGCCCAAGTACTACATGCAGGAGTACGGACTCAGCCTGAAGACCGCCGCGTTCATCACCATGCTGTTCACGCTGCCGTCCGGCTTGATCAGGGCGCTGGGCGGGTGGTTCTCGGATCGCTGGGGCGGCCAGACGGTGACCTGGTGGGTGTTCTGGGTGTCGATCGTCTGCCTCTTCTTCCTTTCCTATCCGCCCACCACGCTGGTCGTCCACGGCATCGACGGCAACAGGAGCTTCGAGATCGCCGTTGGCGTCGCCGCGTTCACGCTGCTGGTGTTCGTGATCGGCATAGCGCAGGGCATCGGCAAGGCCAGCGTCTATCGCAGCCTTGCGGACTACTACCCGGACAACATGGGCTCGGTCGGCGGACTGGTCGGCGTGATCGGCGGCCTGGGGGGCTTCACGCTTCCCATCATGTTCGGCATCGTCGCCGACGCCACCAACGTGCGAAGCAGCGCCTTCATGCTCATGTACGCGGTCCTCGCGGGCGTGATGATCTGGACCTGGGTCGCCGCCCGGAACGAGCGGCAGGCCATCCTGGACCAGGAGCCGAGGCTCCGCGACCAGCTGGTCGCAGGACACCTGCTCGATGCGCGGGCTGCCGGCGGCCGGTGGCTGAGCAACTGGCGGCCCGACGACGAGGGCTTCTGGCAGGCGACCGGGCGGCGCATCGCGCTGCGCAACCTGGCCCTCTCCATGCCGCCGTTGTTCCTGTCGTTCGCGGTGTGGATGGTATGGAGCGTCGTGGTCCTGGAGTTGCCGAAAGTCGGCTTCGACTTCACGACCAGCCAGCTGTTCTGGCTGGCCGCGCTACCCGGCCTGTCCGGCGCCGCGATGAGGCTCGCCTATTCCTTCGTCGTCCCGATCTTTGGCGGCCGCAACTTCACGGTATTCAGCACGGTGTCGCTGCTGCTTCCCGCGTTGTGGATGTCGCTGGCGGTGCAGGATCCGCAGAGCAACTACGCGGTATTCGCGGCCATCGCCCTGCTCTGCGGCCTCGGCGGCGGGAACTTCTCGGCCAGCATGGCCAACATCAGCTTCTTCTTCCCGAAGAGGATGCAGGGGACCGCGCTTGGATGGAACGCGGGGGCCGGCAACCTTGGCGTCGGCGTGATGCAGGCGCTGGTGCCGGTCAGCATCTACGGTGGCGCGTTCGCGGCGTTTGGCGGCGAGCCGCAGGCCTACAGCGACCCATTGATCAGCCAGGCCTGGCTGCAGAACGCCGGGTACATGTGGGTGCCGTTCATCCTGCTGGCCGCTCTCGCAGCCTGGTTCGGCATGGACAACATCCGCGGCGTGCAGGCGACGTTCCGCGAGCAGGCGGTGATATTCCGTCGCAAGCACTCGTGGATGCTCGGCTGGCTGTACGGCGGCACCTTCGGCTCGTTCATCGGCTTCGCGGCGGCGTTTCCGACGCTGCTGGCCACCCAGTTCCCCGCCTCGACGTTGCTCAGGTACGCGTTCGCCGGTCCGCTGATCGGGGCCTTGATCCGGCCGATGGGCGGCTGGCTTGCGGATCGGCTGGGCGGTGGCCGGGTCACCTTCTGGAATTTCGTCGTCATCTTCGCGGCTGCCCTGGCGGTGCTGCAGTTCATGCCGTCGGCCACGCGGCCGGGCGACGCGGACATGTTCTTTGCCGCCTTCATGCTGCTGTTCCTCGGCACCGGGATCGGCAACGGATCCGTCTTCCGCATGGTGCCGACGGTGTTCCTGGGGATGCATCGCCTGTGGAGCCGGGGCAAGGGCGAGGAGGCCGAGCGCGAGGCGTCACGAGAGGGCGAGATCGAGGCGTCGGTGGCCCTTGGCTTCACGGCGGCCATCGCGGCGCTCGGCTTGTTCTTCATTCCGATGGCGGTCGGCGTGTCGCTGAACCTGACCGGCGGTCCGCACGCGGCCTGGTTCGTGTTCATCGCCTTCTACCTGAGCTGCATCCTCGGAACCTGGTGGTGGTACCGGCGCAAGGACGCCGAGATCCACTGCGACTAGGTCCGGGCGCTGGGACTTGAACCGGATAAACAGAGACTTGTGATCGAGAGGTAGCCCGCATGTCCGACATTACTCGATGGGATGTCGAGGATGAGACCTTCTGGAACTCCACCGGCAAGCGAGTTGCCAACCGGAATCTGTGGATCTCGATCCCGAGCCTGCTGTGTGGATTCGCGGTATGGCTGTACTGGGGGATCATCACCGTCCAGATGCTCAACCTGGGGTTTCCGTTCACGCAGGCCGAGATGTTCACGCTGGCGGCGATCTCCGGCCTCAGCGGCGCGACCTTGCGGATCCCCAGCAGCTTCTTCATCCGCATAGCGGGCGGGCGCAACACGATCTTCCTGACGACCGCGCTGCTCATGCTGCCCGCGCTCGGCACGGGCGTGGCGCTGCAGGACAAGGACACGCCGCTGTGGGTGTTCCAGTGCCTGGCGCTGCTGTCCGGGCTGGGCGGCGGAAACTTCGCCTCTTCCATGTCCAACATCAGCTTCTTCTTTCCCAAGCGCATGCAGGGCCTGGCGCTGGGCCTGAATGCCGGGCTCGGCAACGCCGGCGTCACCACCATGCAGATCCTGGTCCCGCTGGTCATGACCTTCGGCCTGTTCGGCGCGCTCGGCGGCGACTCGATGACGCTGCAGACGACCTCGGGAACCCTGATCGGCAAGATTCCGGCCGGGTCGGAGACCTGGATCCAGAACGCCGGCTTCGTCTGGCTGCTGATCCTGGTACCGCTGGCGTTTGCCGGCTGGCTCGGCATGAACAACATCCGTACCGAGCACGTTTCGCCGCATATCGGCTCGCCGCTGGGGGCCTTCGGAAAGATTCTCGGCATGCTGGCGATCGGCTTCGTGACGGCGGCCGTCGGCCTCTACATCATCCTTCCCGCGCCCGCGGGCCTGAACGCGCCGGGCTGGGCGAAGTGGCCGGTGATCGCGGGCGTGATCTTCGCCACGGTCATGCTGCTGAAGATGATTCCCGGCGACATCAAGCCGAACCTGGAACGGCAGTTCAAGATCTTCAGGAACAAGCACACCTGGATCATGAGCGTCATCTACACGATGACCTTCGGCAGCTTCATCGGTTACTCGGCGGGCTTCGCGCTGGCCATCAAGGTCGTGTTCGGCTTCCAGCACCTGATGGTCGATGGCGTGATGACGCACAACACGGCCAACGCCGCCGGTCCGAGCGCACTCACCTACGCATGGATGGGGCCCTTCATCGGCGCGCTGATCCGGCCGGTCGGCGGCTGGATCGCGGACAAGGTGGGCGGCGCCAAGGTCACGCAGATCGTGTCGATCGTCATGACCGCCAGCGCGCTGGGTGTCGCCTATTACCTGCACGCGGCCTATCAGTCGGCCACGCCGGAGCAGTACTTCGCGCCGTTCTTCCTGCTGTTCCTGGTGCTGTTCGCGGCGACCGGAATCGGCAACGGCTCGACCTTCCGCACCATCGCGATGGTGTTCGACAAGGAACAGGCGGGGCCGGTCCTGGGCTGGACCTCGGCGGTCGCGGCCTACGGCGCGTTCATCATTCCGCAGGTGTTCGGCGAGCAGATCAAGGCCGCGACGCCGGAGTACGCGCTCTACGGCTTCGCGATCTTCTACGTCGTGTGCCTGGTGCTGAACTGGTGGTACTACCTGGGGCCGAAGGCCGAGTACCACAATCCGTAACCATCTCGATCATGTTGCCTGGGTTGCAGGATCGATTTTGAGGTTGTCGTCATGAGCCATTTTCTAGACCGTCTCCGGTTCTTCGACAGGGTCCAGGGCAAGTTCGCCGGCAACCACGGCGTGGTGACCGGCGAAGGCCGCGCCTGGGAGGACTCGTATCGTCAACGCTGGCAGCACGACAAGATCGTCCGCTCGACCCACGGGGTCAACTGCACGGGATCCTGCAGCTGGAAGATCTACGTCAAGAACGGCCTGGTGACCTGGGAGACCCAGCAGACCGACTATCCGCAGACGCGCCCCGACCTCCCCAATCACGAGCCGCGCGGTTGCTCGCGCGGTGCCAGCTACTCCTGGTACCTGTACAGCGCGAATCGCCTCAAGTACCCGATGATCCGCAGCCACCTGCTGCGCCTGTGGCGGGAGGCGAGGAAGTCGCTGGATCCCGTCGACGCCTGGGGCTCGATCGTCGAAAGCCCGGAAAAATCCAGGTCCTACAAGCAGCGACGGGGACTGGGCGGCTTCGTTCGCGTGGACTGGGAGGAGGCCAACGAGCTCATCGCGGCTTCCAACGCCTACACCATCAAGGTGCACGGCCCGGATCGGATCTACGGTTTCTCGCCCATCCCGGCAATGTCGATGGTCTCCTACGCCGCCGGATCGAGGTATCTCTCGCTGCTTGGCGGCGCCTGCGGCTCGTTCTACGACTGGTACTGCGACCTGCCGCCGGCGTCGCCGATGGTCTGGGGCGAGCAGACGGACGTGCCGGAGTCCGCCGACTGGTACAACTCGAGCTTCCTGATGATGTGGGGCTCGAACGTCCCGCAGACGCGCACGCCGGACGCGCACTTCATGACCGAGGTCCGGTACAAGGGCGCGAAGATCGTCACCGTCTGCCCCGACTACTCGGAGGCCTCGAAGTTCGCCGACATCTGGCTGCATCCCAAGCAGGGCACGGACGCCGCGCTGGCCATGGCGATGGGCCACGTGATCATGAAGGAATTTCATCTCGAGAAGCCGAGCGCGTATTTCCAGCAATACGCCCGGGAGAAGACCGACCTTCCGGTGCTGGTCCTGCTGGACAAGCGCGCCGACGGCTACGCCAGCGGCCGGTTCCTGCGCGCCTCGGACCTGACCGGGAATCTTGGCCAGGCCAACAACCCGGAGTGGAAGACGCTGGCCTTCGACGAGGCGAGCGGCGACCTGTGCCTGCCTAACGGGTCCATCGGCTTCAGGTGGGGTGAGCAGGGCGCCAATGTCGGCAAGTGGAACATCGAGCAGAAGGAAGCGCGCGACGGCAGGGCGATATCGCTCCGGCTGAGCCTGGTCGATGCCGCGGACGAGGTCGTGCCGGTCGCCTTCCCCTACTTCGGCGGGATCGCGCACGAGCACTTCGCGCACAGTGAGCATGCGCCGCTGCAGTTGCGGAACGTCCCGGCGCGGCGGATCAACCTCGGCGACGGGCGCCAGGCGCTGGTGGCGACGGTGTTCGACCTGATGGCCGCCAACTACGGCATCGACCGCGGCCTTGGTGGCGGCAACGTGGCGTCGTCCTATGACCAGGACCTGCCGTATACGCCCGCCTGGCAGTCGCGCATCACCGGGGTCAAGGCGGAGGACGTCATTACCGTGGCGCGGCAGTTCGCGGAGAACGCCCACAAGACCCACGGCAAGTCCATGGTGATCATCGGCGCGGCGATGAACCACTGGTACCACATGGACATGAACTACCGCGGCATCATCAACATGCTGATGCTCTGCGGTTGCGTAGGCCAGAGCGGCGGGGGCTGGGCCCACTATGTCGGCCAGGAAAAGCTGCGTCCCCAGACCGGCTGGCTGCCGCTGGCTTTCGCGCTCGACTGGAACCGGCCGCCCCGGCACATGAACTCGACGTCGTTCTTCTACATCCACTCGAGCCAGTGGCGTTACGAGAAGCTCGGCATGAAGGAGATTCTCTCGCCGCTGGAGAACCCCGACGACTGGCAGGGCAGCCAGATTGACTACAACGTGCGCGCGGTGCGCATGGGATGGCTGCCGTCGGCCCCGCAGCTGTCGGACAACCCGCTGGCGCTGAGTCGCGCGGCGGCGGAGGCCGGCAAGGCGCCGGCCGAGTATGTGGTGGACAGGCTGAAGAGCGGCAAGCTCGGCTTTGCGTTCGAGGATCCGGACAATCCGGCCAATTTCCCGCGCAACCTGTTCGTCTGGCGCTCCAACCTGCTGGGGTCCTCCGGCAAGGGCCACGAGTACTTCCTCAAGTACCTGCTCGGGACGGTCCACGGGGTGCAGGGCAGGGACCTGGGCGAGGAAGGCGGCGAGAAACCCGAGGAAGTCACCTGGCGCGACGCACAGGAGGGCAAGCTCGACCTGCTCGTGACGCTGGACTTCCGCATGTCGACGACCTGCATGTACTCCGACGTGGTGCTGCCAACCGCCACCTGGTACGAGAAGAACGATCTCAACACCTCGGACATGCATCCGTTCATCCACCCCCTTTCCAAGGCAGTGGACCCGGCCTGGGAGTCACGCAGCGACTGGGCGATCTTCAAGGGACTCGCCAGGACCTTCTCGGAGGTCTGCGTCGGGCATCTCGGCGTCGAGAAGGACATCGTGGCCGTGCCGACCCTGCACGACACGCCCTCGGAGCTGGCGCAGCCGTTCGAGGTCAGGGACTGGAAGCGTGGCGAGTGCGAGCTCGTTCCCGGCAAGACGGCGCCGGCGCTGGCCGTGGTGGAACGCAACTATCCGGACACTTACCGCAAGTTCTCCTCGGTCGGCCCGCTGCTGCAGAAGCTCGGCAACGGCGCCAAGGGAATCAACTGGAACACGGAGGAAGAGGTCGCGGCGCTGGCCGCGCTCAACCACACGGTGGACGAGGAAGGCGTGGGCCAGGGGCGGCCACGCATCGACTCGGACATCGACGCCTGCGAGATGGTGCTGATGCTGGCGCCCGAGACCAACGGGCACGTGGCCGTGAAGTCCTGGGAGGCGCTGGGAAAGATCACCGGACGCGACCACACGCACCTGGCGCGTCCCAAGGAGCACGAGAAGATCCGCTTCCGCGACATCGTCGCGCAGCCGCGGAAGATCATCTCCTCGCCGACCTGGTCCGGCCTCGAGGATGAAAACGTCAGCTACAACGCCGGCTATACCCACGTGCACGAACTGATCCCCTGGCGAACGCTGACCGGCCGCCAGCAGTTCTACCAGGATCATCCGTGGATGCGCGCCTTCGGCGAGCCGCTGTGCGTGTACCGCCCGCCGGTGGACCTCAAGGCCGTGGCGCCGATGCAGGGCAAGCGCCCCAACGGCAACCCGGAGATCGTGCTGAACTTCATCACGCCGCACCAGAAGTGGGGCATCCACAGCACCTATACCGACAACCTGCTGATGCTCACCCTGTCGCGCGGCGGGCCGATCATCTGGATCAGCGAGACGGACGCGGCCGCGGCGGACATCGTCGACAACGACTGGATCGAGGCATTCAACGTCAACGGCGCGATCACCGCGCGGGCGGTGGTGTCCCAGCGCGTGCCGGTCGGCATGTCGATGATGTATCACGCCCAGGAGAAGATCATCAACACGCCGGGCAGCGAGATCACGGGCGGTCGCGGCGGCATCCACAATTCCGTCACCAGGGCGGTCCTCAAGCCGACCCACATGATCGGCGGCTACGCGCAGCAGAGCTATGGATTCAACTACTACGGAACGGTGGGCGCGAATCGCGACGAGTTCATCGTCGTGAGGAAGATGAACAAGATCGACTGGCTCGAGGAATCGGACCAGGACGCCATGCCCACGGAGGTCCGCTGACATGAAAGTTCGCGCACAGATCGGCATGGTCCTCAACCTGGACAAGTGCATTGGTTGCCACACCTGCTCGGTGACCTGCAAGAACGTCTGGACCTCGCGGGATGGCGTTGAATACGCCTGGTTCAACAACGTGGAGACCAAGCCGGGCATCGGCTACCCGAAGAACTGGGAGGACCAGGAGAAGTGGAAGGGCGGCTGGAGCCGCAAGGGCAACGGCGACATCGAACCGAAGCAGGGCGGCCGCTGGAAGATCCTGGGCAGGATCTTCGCCAACCCGTACCTGCCGCAGATCGACGAGTACTACGAGCCCTGGGACTACGACTACGCCCACCTGCAGCAGTCCGGACCGACCAAGGCGATGCCGGTGGCGCGGCCGCGGTCGGTGATTACCGGCAAGCGCATGGAAAAGATCGAATGGGGACCGAACTGGGAGGAGATTCTCGGCACGGAGTTCAGCAAGCGCTCGAAGGACACCAATTTCGAGCAGGTGCAGAAGGACATCTACGGCCAGTTCGAAAACACCTTCATGATGTACCTGCCGCGACTGTGCGAGCATTGCCTGAATCCGGCCTGCGTCGCATCCTGCCCTTCCGGCGCGATCTACAAGCGCGAGGAAGACGGCATCGTCCTGATCGACCAGGACAAGTGCCGCGGCTGGCGCATGTGCGTCTCCGGCTGCCCCTACAAGAAGATCTACTACAACTGGAACACGGGCAAGTCGGAGAAGTGCATCTTCTGCTATCCGCGGGTCGAGGCGGGCCAGCCGACGGTCTGCTCGGAGACCTGTGTCGGCCGGATCCGCTACCTGGGCGTGCTGCTCTACGACGCCGACCGGATCGGGTCGGCCGCGGCGGTCGAGAACGAAGAAGATCTCTACCAGGCGCAGCTCGACATGTTCCTCGATCCTTTCGACCCGGCCGTGCAGGCGGCGGCCCGCGAGGCGGGGATTCCCGAGGCGTGGCTCGACGCGGCGCGCGAGTCGCCCGTGTACAAGATGGCGATGGACTGGAAAATCGCCTTCCCGCTGCACCCCGAATACCGGACGCTGCCGATGGTCTGGTACGTCCCGCCGCTGTCGCCCATCCAGGCCGCTGCCGAGGCGGGCGACATCGGGCACAACGGCGTCATTCCGGACGTGGCCGCGCTCAGGATCCCGGTCAGGTACCTGGCCAACCTGCTGACGGCCGGCCAGGAGGCGCCGGTCCGGCTGGCGCTGGAGAGGATGCTGGCGATGCGCGCCTTCATGCGCGCAAAGACCGTGGACGGCGAACACCGCCAGGACGTGCTCGATGCCGTCGGGCTGACGACCTCCCAGGTGGATTCGATGTATCGCTACCTGGCCATCGCCGACTACGAGGATCGCTTCGTGATTCCCACGTCGCACCGCGAGTACGCGACCGCGACCTACGACGCAATGGGCGAGCGGGGCGGATGCGGCTTCAGCTTCGGCAACGGATGCGCGGGCGGGACCAGCCGGGCCAACCTGTTCGGCAGCCGCCGCATGACCGATCGCCGCGCGATACCCATCCGCGTCGAGACCAAGGAATAGGGGCCCATTGCCATGACGATATTCAAGGTCCTCTCCGCGCTGCTGAGCTACCCCAGCCCGGACCTGGTGGCGGCGACGCATGAACTGCGCGCCGTCCTGGACCGGGCATCGGGGTTGTCGCCGGGCGCCAGCCAGGCGCTGCAGGGCCTGGTCGACGAGCTGGAGCAACGCGATCTCTACGAGTTGCAGGAGCGCTACGTCGCCTTGTTCGACCGGGGCCGCCGGCTTTCGCTGCACCTGTTCGAGCATGTGCACGGCGAGTCGAGGGACCGGGGCCAGGCCATGGTGGACCTGGTCGATGCCTACCGCTCATACGGCTTCGAACTCGCTGCACGCGAGCTGCCGGACTACCTGCCCCTGTTCCTGGAGTTCCTGGCGCAGATTCCCGAGCCGGACGCCAGGGAATACCTGGCCGACGCGATGCCGATCATCGCCCTCGTCGGGGCGAGGCTGGCGGCAAAGGGGAGCGTCTATGCCGGGATATTCGATGCCCTGGTCTCGATCGGCGGCAAGCCGGCGGACCAGGCGCAGATTCGTCGGCGGGTGGCCGACGAAGGACCGGACCAGACGATTGAGCAGATGGACCGGATCTGGGAGGAGGAGGCGGTGAGCTTCCTCGGCAACCCGGCCGCAGGCTGCGCGGGGCAGTCGAGCACCGAGCAGCCGCTGCGCCCGATGCAGCGGCCGCTGCAGTAGTTTCCTGAAGACAGGCAATCGATCAAGGGTCAGTGACCATGTCCTATCTCAACCAGCTTCTGTTCGGCGTCTATCC
>DATHZW010000028.1:0-3891 GCA_035458405.1 Steroidobacteraceae bacterium
TCCTTGACGTTGCCCACGCCCTTCGTGCCGCGGCACACGACCGCCTTCAGGTTCTTCGAGGCCATCACCGTGCCGACGCCGGAGCGGCCGGCTGCGCGGTGCAGGTCGTTGATGACGCCGGCGTAGAGGCAGCCGGTCTCCGCCGACCGGCCGACGCAGGAAATCCGCACGTTGGGATCCTGGTGCTTCTTGCGCAGGATCTTGTCGGCCTCCCAGATCGACTTGCCCCAGACCTCCGCGGCGTCGAGCAGCTCGACGTGGTCATCGCGGATGTACAGGTAGACGGGCTTTGGCGACTTGCCCTCGAAGATCAGCATGTCCCAGCCCGCGTTCTTGAGCTCGGCGCCGATGTAGCCGCCGGAATTGGAACAGGCGATGGTGCCGGTCAGCGGGCTCTTGCAGACCACCGAGTAGCGCCCGCCGGTGGAGGCCATGGTGCCGGTCAGCGGCCCGGTCACCAGCATCAGCTTGTTGTCGGGTCCCAGGGCGTCACACTTCGGGTCGATCTCCTCGACCAGGTACTTCGAGGCCAGCCCGCGCTGGCCGAGGTACTGCTGCGCCCACTCCATGTTGAGGGGCTCGACTGAAACGGTGCCGCGCGTCAGGTTCACGCGCAAGACTTTCTTTGTCCATGCCATGGCGGTGTCCCCTATGCCCTTGCGCGATCGAAGTTCTGCGCGTCCCTCGCCACCGGCGCGTTGAACCGCGCGGTGGTCGCCTCGCCGCGTTGCGCCCAGGCCCGCATGCGTGCCAGGCCCGTGTCCGCGATGTCCACGTAGGTAATCGCTCCGGTGGGGCAGGCCTTGGCGCACCAGGGGTCGCCGCCGCACAGGTCGCACTTCATGACCTTGCCGGTGTCGGCGCGGTAGTTCACGGTGCCGAACGGACAGGCGATGGTGCAGACCTTGCAGCCCACGCAGAGGTCGGCCAGCACGTCCTTCGAACCCGTCGCCGGGTTGAAGACGATCGCCTCCACCGGGCAGGCGTGCATGCACCACGCCTCTTCGCACTGCGTGCAGGTGTAGGGCGCGAAGCTCCCCTGCTCGTGGAATTCAAAGACCTTGATGCGGGACAATGCGGGATTGAATACGCCCTCGTTCTCGTAGGAACAGGCCATCTCGCATTGCATGCAGCCGGTGCATTTCTCCGGCTCCAGCTTCAACGCTCGCAGCATGCTCGCCTCCTGGTGCGTCGTTCTTCTGGCCGGGGTTGAGCACAAGCGCGGCGCTTGCGGCCGGCGTGCCCGGCCCGGTTGATTTGCTCTCAGGCCCAAACATACGCCCGCGTGGGCCTGACGGAAAGACTTGAGGTGGGGCGCCGCGCCGGGCAGCGTGGCCAGCCATCCGGTTTTGCGGCGCAGTATGCGAGGGTCAGCTGGCGGGATTGCGCGTTCCAGCCTGCCCGCCGCAGGCCTTGCAGCGCGGATTTTTCCTGAGCTCGAACCAGGTGAACTCCATCGCGCGCGCGTCGATGAGCAGCAGTCGCCCCACGAGGCGGGTTTCGATACCCAGCAGGACCTTCAGCGCTTCGGTGGCCTGGATACAGCCGACGATCCCGGCCACGGGGCCGAGCACGCCCTGCCCGGTGCAGTTTTCCCAGCCGGAGGCGGGGCGCCCGGCGTCGGGCTGCTCCGCAAGATCCGGGTACAGGCAGGCGTAGCAGGGGCTGTCGTCGAGGTCGGCCCGGAAGACGGACGCCTGGCCTTCCATGCCGACGACGGCGCCGTAGATCAGCGGCTTGCGCAGGGCGATGCAGGCGCGGTTGAGTTCGAACCGGGATTCGAAGTTGTCCGTGCCGTCGACGACGAGGTCCACCTCGCGCAGGACTTCCAGCAGCGCGTCGCCCGACAGGCGGCACTGGTGGGTCGCGACGTCCACGTCCGGGTTCAGCGCCTGAAGGGTCAGCCGCGCGGATTCGGTCTTGGCGAGGCCGACGCTGGTATTGCGGTGCAGGATCTGGCGATGAAGGTTGGAGACGTCGACCGTGTCGGGGTCGACCAGCACCAGTCGGCCGACGCCCGCGCCGGCCAGGTAGGTCGCGACCGGGGAGCCGAGGCCACCGAGACCGACTACCAGGATGCGCGAGCGCGCGAGCCGCCGCTGTCCCGCCTCGTCGATTTCCGGCAGGAAGATCTGGCGGCTGTAGCGCAGGAGTTGCTCGTCGGTCAGCTCTGTCATGGGTTCGCTGTTCGTGGGCCGGGGTGTCATGCGGCCGCCCTCGTTGCCCGAGTGTATCGCCGGGCCCCGGGGTCCGGCGCAATGGCCGCCCCGCACCGCTGGAATCGTGCCCGTCCCTCCACGGTTGTGCCGTGTGTGATGCGTCTCAATCGCATTGGTTTGACCAGCATCCGCCCGACTGTCGTTTTCATGCGACATAAGTTGTGTTGGGGTGGCGAGGGAGAGTACGTTCGGGCTTCGACGCCGCCACAACAGGCGTCACTCTATTAACCAGGGAGGTTAACGTGAACAAGAAACTGCCCTTGAAGCGGGCTATTGCACTCGTGATGGGAGGAGCGGTTGGATTGACGGCGAGCCTCGCTGCGCCCCAGGCGCTGGGGCAGACGCTCGAGGAAGTCGTCGTTACCGGCTCGAGGATCCGCCAGAACCCGCTGGAAGAGCGGCTGCCGGTGTTGACGCTGACCGCCGACGACTACCAGATGACGGGCGCCTCGTCGCTGGCGGACTTCGTGCAGCGCCTGCCGATCTCGGGCTCGGCGATCAACGCCACCAACAATTCCTCCGGCAACCTCGGCTTCCCGCCGGACGGCGGCGGCATCGGTGCCGGCGCCGCGGAAATCGACCTGCGCTACCTGAGCTCGAAGCGCGTGCTCGTGCTGGTCGACGGGCGGCGGTGGGTCAAGGGCTCGTCGGGCTCCGGCGTGGCCGGCTCCGTCGACCTGAACACGATCCCGGTCAACGCCGTGAAGTCCATCGAGATCCTGCAGGACGGCGCTTCGGCCGTGTACGGCTCGGACGCGATCGGCGGGGTGCTGAACATCATCACCCAGGACGATTACGATTCGTTCAAGGTGTCCGCCTACACCGGCCAGTACCAGCAGGGTGACGGCAAGACCAACGAGTTCGACGTCCGCTTCGGCGCGGCCGGCGAACGCGGCAGGGGCCTGCTCGACATCAGCTATGCCGACCAGGGGTCGGTCAATACGGCCGACCGGTCGACGTCGAAGTATCCGCTGCCGGGCTTCCCGTACGGCGTCAGTTCGGGCACTCCGGCAGGCCGCTACATCTTCTGCCAGCCGCCCTACACCTCGTGCGATCCGGAAGATGACAACGGCTACTTCAGCGTCGCCCCGGATTCCGGTGTCGAATTCCCGGTCTGGAATCCCGCCGATCCGGCCAATGATGATTTCCACTCCTTCGCGCTGGCGGACCGCTTCAATTACCAGCCGTTCAACCACCTGGTCACGCCGAACGAGCGCGTGAACATCTTCGGCAAGGCCGAGTACGACGTGACGGACACGATCACGTTCCGCGCACTGGCCAGCTTCAACAACCGCAAGTCACAGGGACGGGCGGCGCCGGTGCCGCTTTTCTGGGGACCCGACAGCGGCTCGACGCCGTACATGGTGAATGTCGTCTGGGACGCCGACCAGGAGTACAACCCGTTCGGCATCACCCTCGACAGCAGCAACACGCAATTCTTTTCGCGCAGGCCGATCGAGGCCGGACCGCGCATCTTCAACCAGGACGTGAACACCTGGTACGTGTCGGGCGGTTTTGACGGCGAGTTCGAGCTGGGCAGCCGGCGCATGTACTGGGACGTGACGGGAATCCGGGCCGAGAACAACGCCACGCAGACCAAGCTCAACCAGTTCAACGCCCGCAGTCTCGGCGTGGCGCTGGGCGACCCCGCGGTCTGCGACGCGACGCCGGG
>DATHZW010000029.1:0-6827 GCA_035458405.1 Steroidobacteraceae bacterium
CGCGCGTCGCGCTGCGCGCGCGGCATCGCCGCCAGGTCCAGCGGCAGGGCCACGTTGTCGGCCACGGTCAGGTAGGGCAGCACGTGGAAGGCCTGGAACACGAAGCCCATCTCGCGCCGCCGGAGCAGTGTCGCGGCATCGTCGTCGAGGGTCGCCAGGTCGCGTCCATCCAGGCGGATGGAGCCGGAATCCGGCCGGTCAAGCCCGGCCATCAGGTTGAGCAGGGTGGACTTGCCGACGCCGGACTCGCCCATGATCGCGACGTACTCGCCACGATGCAGCGTGAAGTCGATGCCGTCGATCACGGCCGGCCGGTCGGGCCTGAAGCGCTTGACCAGCTGCCTCAGTTCGAGCACGACCACTGCATTTCCATTGGGTGCCGCCATGGCGGCGTTTCGGGCCGTCAAGGCATCTGGATGCCGCCGCCGCCCTTGCCTCCCATCCCCTTCAGCGCCGCCGCGCCCGCGTCGGGAATCACGATCGAGGACGCCGCCTGGCGGCGCATCTCCTGTATCTCCCTGGCCGCCTCCTCGACCGCGCGCTGGGCGGCCGGGCCGAACTTCGACACCGCCTCGGCCATCGTCGCCGCGTCGAGTTCGAACGACAGCGGCAGCGACCCCATCGGCGTCATGATGGTTGCCTGGCCGATGTACTGGACAGGGCGCGATCCGTCGTCGGCGCCGTCCGCGGTGACCGGGGTCATGCGCCGGATCGTCCCGACCTTCTGGTCCGTGAAGACGTCCTCACGGAAGAGGTTACTGCCGTCCATGCCGGCGTCCTGCGGTGCATCCTGGTTCATGCCGTGTCAAGCCTCGATTGCGTGCGGATTCACTCCCACTTTAACGATTACCGGCGCAAATTGTCAGGTCAGGGCGACATTGCGGTGTCCTGGACGCCGCCGGCCTCGTGGCAGGGTCGACGCGATGCTAGAATGCGGCATCCTCTCTCGACGCAGCCACCGGACAGCGGCGGCGGCGATCGTGCGACTGGAACCCAAGGAGATTCCCATGCGTACCCACACGGCCCTGGTCCGGAACGCGATTCTGTCGTTGGCTGCCGCGTTCGTCGTGACCGCCTGTTCCTCCGGTCCCGAAATCCGCCGCGAGGTGAGTCCGGCCGCCAGTTTCAGCTCCTTCAAGACTTTCGGCTACTTCCCTGAGCTGGCCACCGACCGCGCGGGCTACGAGACCGTCTTCACGACCCGGCTCAAGGCGGCGACCCGCAGCAACCTGGAGGCCAAGGGCTACGTCTACAGCGAACAGAACCCCGACCTGCTCGTCAATTTCTACGCCAACGTGGAGGACAAGCAGGAGATCCGCTCGGCGCCGGTTTCCATGGGCTACTACGGCTATCGGAGCAATTTCTACTACGGCATGAGCACGCCGCAGGTCGAGACCGTGAATTACAAGCAGGGCACCTTGACGATCGACCTGGTCGACCCCGCGAAGAAGGCGCTGGTCTGGAGCGCGACTGCCGAGGGGCGCGTTTCCAAGAGTGCCCGCAAGAACCCGGGGCCGGCTATCGACGCCGTCGTCGCCGAAATGATGGGACCGTTGCCTGCCGCAAGCACGATGTAGGCCTCTACCAGACCAACTACTGCCATTCCAGATCCAGGAGACGTCTCGATGAACCTCAAGTCCCTTTTGACGCCGGCGGCGGCCGCCGCGCTTGCCGCGACACTGCTGCTCGGCACCCCCGTTGCCGGCCAGGCCGAGGAGCCGAGCGCCGACCAGATCAAGGCCATCATCGAGGCAGCCCGCTCCGAGATGCGCGCCAGCCGCGATGCGTTGCTGGCGGCAAATCTCGAACTGACGACCGCGGAGGCCGACGGGTTCTGGCCGCTCTATCGCGAGTACAACAACAAGAAGGCAGCCCTGGGCGACGATCGGCTCAAGATCATCATGGATTACGCCAATGCGTATCCCGAGGTGAGCGACGCCGTCGCGAAGGACCTCGTCGACCGCTCGGTCAAGAACACCAACGCCATGAACAAGCTGAAGAACGGCTATGTCGGCAAGTTCGGCAAGGTGCTGCCGCCGGCCAAGCTGATGCGCTTCCTGCAGATCGAGTCGAGGATCGACAACCTCGTCGAGCTGGAGGTCCAGCGTTCCATCCCGGTGGTCGAGCCGGCCTCCAAGTGACCGGAAGTCCGCTGCGGCTGCGGTCCACCGCGGCCGCAGCGAGGCACCCCCGATGAACCAGGCACAAGACGAACTTCACCGCTTGCTTCGGCAGCTGCACGAGGAACTTGGCCGGGCAGGCAGCGTCGACGACGAGTCCCGCGAGTTGCTCGAGCTGGTGGCCGACGACATCGGCGCGCTGTCGACGTCCCGCGAGGCGGCATCGGAGCATGCGCCCGCCCTGAAGCGCCTCGCGGTGCGCTTCGAGTCCGATTATCCCGCACTGGCCGCGACCGCGCGCCAGGTGGCGGACCTGCTCGCCAAAGCCGGAATCTGAAGGTCCGGAGTCCCGGTCGGTCAGCGCAGGGCCGCGAAGTCGATGCTGTCCGCGCCCCAGCCCGGCGCCGTCTCGAGCGCCGGCACCACGTCCTCCGGCTTGGCGACGACCTGCCACATCCCGCCGTGCCGGGTGTCCATGAAACGCCCGTCGATGGCCCGTGAAAACTGCTCGAGCAACGGGTCGTAATAACCGTCAGTGTTGACGATGATGATCGGGCCCAGGTACAGGCCGAGGCGCTTCAGGGTGATCGCCTCCATCAGCTCCTCGAAGGTCCCACAGCCGCCGGCCAACGCGACGACGGCCGACGAACGGGACAGCATCTCGTGCTTGCGCGTACGCATGTCCTCCACCTCGAGCAGTTCGGTGATGCCGTCGTGCCCCCACTCGAGTTCGCGCATGAAGCGCGGAATGATCCCGACCACCCTTCCACCGCGCGCCAGCGCGCCGTCGGCCAGCGCACCCATCGACCCGGCGCGCCCGCCCCCGTAGACCAGCATGCAGCCGGCATCGGCCAGCAGGCCGCCCAGCTGCCGGGCGACTTCGTGGTATCGCGGATCGCAGGCGTTGCTCGAGGCGCAGTACACGCAGACGCGATGCCGGAATTCGGTCAGTGCAACGATGCTGCTCATCTCTCCCTCGCAAAAAGGCGGCACGCCGCCCGAAATCAGGCCGGGCTGCCGGGTTCCCGATCCGTGCTAGCGCCGCTTCCCGCGCCCGCCGGGGGGCCCGGTCCTGGCCCTGGGGCCGCGGCGCGGCGTGCCCTGCCCCGCCTGGGGGCCGGCCGGTACCGGCCGCGTCGGGCTCACCCGGGCCTTTCGCGGGGCCCCGCCCTCATCCCGGGGTGGCAAGCCGCTGTGCTGCGTCAAGAAGCGCTGTGGCGCAACCGCGGGGCTTCGTATCCCCTCGCCCCCGCCCGTGCCCTTCGGCTGCCACGCGGGAATCAGGTGTCGCTTGCCGCTGCCGATCAGGTCGGCGCGGCCCATGCGCTTGAGGGCCTCGCGCAACAACGGCCAGTTGTTCGCGTCATGGTAGCGCAGGAATGCCTTGTGCAGACGCCGCTGCCGCAGGTTCTTGGGCACGACCACTTCCGCGCTGGTCCGCGTCACCTTGTGCAGCGGATCCTTGCCGGAATGCCACATGGCCGTCGCGGTCGCCATCGGCGACGGCAGGAACGCCTGCACCTGGTCGGTACGAAACCCGTTCTGCTTCAGCCACAGCGCGAGCTCGAGCATGTCCTCATCCGTCGTGCCGGGATGCGCCGCGATGAAGTACGGGATCAGGTACTGCTCCTTGCCCGCTTCCTTCGAATAGCGGTCGAACAGCTCCTTGAAGCGGTGGTAGGTCCCGACGCCCGGCTTCATCATCTTCGACAGCGGACCCTCGCCGATCGCTTCCGGCGCGATCTTGAGGTAGCCGCCGACATGGTGCTCGGCCAGTTCGCGAACGTACTCGGGCGACTTGATCGCCAGGTCGTAGCGGACGCCCGAGGCGATCAGCACCTTGCGCACGCCCTTGACCTCGCGCGCCCGGCGGTAAAGCTGTATCAGCGGGGCGTGGTCGGTATTCAGGTTCGGACAGACGCCCGGATACACGCATGACGGCCGCCGGCAGGCGGACTCGATCTTCGGGTCCTTGCAGTGCAGGCGATACATGTTCGCGGTGGGGCCGCCGAGGTCGGAGATCACGCCCGTGAAGCCCGGCACGCGGTCGCGGATGGCCTCGACCTCCTTGATCACGGAGTCCTCGGAACGGCTCTGGATGATCCTGCCCTCGTGTTCCGTGATCGAGCAGAACGTGCAGCCGCCGAAGCAGCCGCGCTGGATCGCGACCGAGAAACGGATCATCTTGTAGGCGGGCAGCTTGGCGTCGCCGTAGACGGGATGGGGGACACGCTGGTAGGGCAGCTCGTAAACCCAGTCCATCTCCTGCGTGGTCAGCGGAATCGGCGGCGGGTTGAGCCAGACGTCGACGTCGCCGTGGCCTTGCACCAGGGCCCTGGCATTCCCGGGGTTCGACTCCAGGTGCAGGATGCGCGAGGCGTGGGCGTAGAGCACCGGATCGTCGCGCACCACATCGTAGGCCGGCAACCTGATGACGCTCCGGCCGCGATCCGCATTGCCCACCTTGCGCACGAAGCGAACGACCTGCGTGCCGGGTTCGGATGCCGCCCCGCGATTCGCGGCCAGCCTCTGCTCCTCGGAGGCGTAGGGATCGACCGGCGGGTTCAGCGGCCCGGGCTTGTCGAGGTGGGTCGAGTCGATCTCGATCCAGCCCGGGGGGCTCGAGCGCCTGGCGAATACGGTGCCGCGGATGTCCTGCATCGCGCCGATGTCGTCGCCCGCTGCGAGGCGATGGGCAATTTCGCAGATCTGCCTCTCCGCGTTGCCGTACACGAGGATGTCGGCCCTCGAGTCGAGCAGCACCGACCGCCTGACCTTCTCGGACCAGTAGTCGAAATGGGCGATCCGGCGCAGCGAGGCCTCGATCCCGCCGACGACGATCGGCACGTCGCCGAAGGCCTCGCGCGCGCGCTGCGCATAGACGATCACCGACCGGTCGGGCCGCTTGCCGCCCACGCCGCCCGGCGTGTAGGCGTCGTCGCTGCGCACGCGCCGGTCGGAGGTATAGCGGTTGACCATGGAATCCATGTTCCCGGCCGTGATGCCGAAGAACAGGTTTGGCCGGCCCAGCTCGCGGAAGGCGTCGGCAGCGGACCAGTCCGGCTGGGCGATGATGCCCACGCGGAATCCCTGCGCCTCCAGCACGCGACCAATGACCGCCATGCCGAAACTCGGGTGGTCGACGTAGGCGTCGCCGGTGGCGATGACGACGTCGCAGCTGTCCCAGCCGAGCTGGTCCATCTCCGCGCGGGACATGGGCAGGAACGGCGCCACGCCGTAGCGGTGCGCCCAGTGCCGGCGGTAGGAAAACAGTTCGCGTGCGGGTTCCACGGGACGGATTGTAGTCGGTTGCGGCGACGCCAGGCACGCGACCGCCGCCGGACCGGGACCGGCATGCGCCTGGCGTCGCCCGTCAGCCCGTCGCCTGCAGACCCTGCGCGATCCCGGAAATGCTCGCCAGCAGGGCCTGGAACAGCGCCGTATCGGTGCGATCCGTCGCCCGCCAGCGGCTGAGCAGGTCCACCTGCATGTAGTGCATCGGGTCGAGGTAGGGCGACCGAAGGACGATGGACCGCTGCATGCGCGGATCGTCGTCGAGCAGGTCGATTCCGCCCTTGACCCAGGTGACCCAGCGGGTCGCCACCGCGTGCTCGCGCCGGATCTCCTCCGCCAGCGGCAGCAGTCCCGGCGGCGCCAACTCGTCGTAAAGCGCGGCGATGCTGAGATCCGCGCGCACGAGCTGCATCTCGACGTCATCGAGAAGGTGCGCGAAGAACGGCCAGTTGGACCAGGCCTGGGCCAGCCGCTCCGCGCCGAGCGTCCGGGCGGCTTCCTCCAGGCCGGTGCCGATCCCGTACCAGCCGGGGATCGTGTGACGGCTCTGCGTCCAGGCGAATACCCAGGGCGTCGGGCGCAATGCCGCCAGGCCGGTCTTGCCGCGGCGGAACACGGGTCGCGAACCGACCTGCATGCGCTCGATGACGTCGATCGGCGTCACGTTGCGGAAATACTCCTCGAAGCCCGGCTGGTCGTGCACCAGCGACCTGTACCGCTCGCGGCTTGCGCTGGCCACCCTCGCCATCGTCTCGACGTGGGTCTGCAGCGCGACCGGCGGCTGCTTGTTGCCGGCACAGGACAGCAGCACCGCGTTCACCGCCTGCTCGAACGTGCGCATCGCAATCGGACGCAGGCCGTAGTTGTTGTTGACCACCTCGCCCTGTTCCGTGGCCGTCAGGCGGCTGCGCACCGCGCCCGGCGGAGAGCTCTGCACCAGCACCTCGATCGGGCCGCCGCCCCGGCTCGCCGTGCCCCCGCGCGCATGGACGACGTCGAGCTCGACACCCGTCTCGGCTGCGGCGGCGACCAGCGCCGCCTGCGCTTCGTAAACGGCGAATCGCGACGCGGCGATGCCGGAGTCGCGGTTGCTGTGTGAATAGCCGATCAGCACGGGTTGGCGGCGTCCGCGCGCCTCGAGGTGCGCCTGGTACACGGGCTCGGCGCACAGCGAGCGGAAAATGTCCCCGGACGCTTCCAGCGACGTGAAAGAGTCCAGCAGCGGCGCAACGTCGAGCGGGACCTGGCCGCTCTGCTTGTCGGTCGCGTCGGCCCAGCGCGCCAGCAGCAGCACGGCCAGCAGGTCGTCGATGCCCCCCGTGTCGCTGACGATGTAGTTGCCGATCGCCGCCTGTCCATAGCGGTTGCGGCAATGAAGCATCGCCTCGAACACGGCAAGCGTGCGCCGACCGA
>DATHZW010000030.1:0-2461 GCA_035458405.1 Steroidobacteraceae bacterium
TTCAGCCCGGCAGCCGCATGCAGCGGATGACCATCAGCGTGGGCGTGGGCTCCTTCCCGCAGGATGGCCGGACCCCGGACGAAGCGCTCGCCGTCGCCGACAAGCGCATGTACCAGGACAAGAATCTCCGTCGCAAGCCGGGGGATCCGGAGCCGCCGCCGCCAGGCCGCTTGTGATCGCAGGCGGCGCCGGGCACGTCCCGGGTCCCCAAAAAGGGGGACGGGTACGTGCCTGGCACCTCTCATGCGTGACCTGGTCGCCTTTTCGTGATGGGGCAATCTTCGGCAAAATGGGGCCAGGCCCTTGTCCCCAGGCTGGACTCACGATGCGACCCGCTCAACGTGGCTACCTGCAGTCATTGCGCTGCGATGCGCCGGCCCGGCAACTCTGGCAGGCGCTGGTGCAGCCGGCAGCCCTCAGGCTTTGGCACGCCGAGGAGGCCGAGGTGGATCCCCGTCCGGGCGGCCGCTACACCTATCGGTCGCGACTGTTCGGCCTGCGGCATGCGCACATCGACGTCTTCGATCCCGAGCGCCGCCTGCGGCTGGTCTACGATCCGAATCCATCCTGGCCACCGGGAGATTCCATTATCGTGGAGGACTTTCTCATCGACGCCCACGATACTGGCGCATCGGGAAGTCAGTTACGTCTCCTGGGATCGGGGGTGCCGGCGGTGGCAGACTGGAATGCGACATTGAAGCGGCTGCAGGCGGGCTGGGCGGTTGCGTTCAGCTATCTGCAGCGGCGCCTCGAAACCCAGGCACTGGACCGGCTGGCGTCGTGATCTTTCGCGTCCTGCTGGCTGTCCTGGCAACCGTGGCGGCCCTGCCGGCCTCGGCCGAGCGACCGCTGGTGCTCGCCGGTGGCACGGTCATCGACGGTTACGGCAACCCGCCGCTGCACAACGGCGTGATCGTCGTCGAAGGCGAGCGCATCACCGTGGTGGGCAGTGTCGGGTCGGTGGCCATTCCGCCGGATGCGGAGGTGATCTCGACGGAGGGCATGACCGTCATGCCCGGCCTGTGGGACATGCAGGTCTACCTGTCCCGCCTCGGCCATGGCGACGAGCAGCGCTGGGCCGAGACCTATGCGCCCATCGCCGAGCGCGTCGTCATGCCGCTGGCCGCGGCGCAGCTGCTGCAGGCGGGGGTGACCAGCGCGCGAGTGACCGGGGTTCCGCTGCGGGCGGCCGTGAGCATTCGCGACCGCGTCCGGGACAAGCGCATTCCCGGCCCGACGCTGTTCGTGACCGGGCCACAGCTCGGCAAGACCGTGAGTCCCGGCGCGGAGGACTCGCAGTGGGCCGTGGTCGGCGCCGAGGACGCGCGCGCCAGGGTAACGCAGCTGGCCGCTGCCGGCGCCGACTACCTGATGCTGTCCCAGCTGGACCTGTGGACGGAGGCGGAACTGGCCGCCGCGGTCGGCGAGGCGCGGGTGCGCGGGCTGCAGGTCTTCGCCTGGGGCGAGCGGGCCGCCGCCATCGAACGAGGCCTCGAGTTCAAGGTGGACGGCTTCCTCGGCCTGGGCCTCGGCGCCATCGCGGGATTTCCGCCGGAACTCATGCGCGAGCTGTCGGGGCGCGTTGCCGATGCGAGACAGCCGCCGCTGTCGTGGTCGCCCGCCATTTCGGGTGTGCTCAACTATGAAGACCTGCGTGTGAATCCGGAGCCGCTCGATGACCCGGAGACGGTGGCCGGGCTGCCGCCGCTGGTGGCGACCGACATCCTGGCCTCCCTCCGGCAGCTCGGGCGCATCACCTGGTTCGACATGCCGGCATCGCGGGCACCGACCTTGTGCACGAAGCTGCGACAACTGGAGCTCGCCGGCGTGCGGCTGGTGCTGGGCTCCGACTCAGGCGCGCCCGCGCACCTGCACTCGCGGGCGGCGTGGCAGGAAATCGACTACTGGGTCCGCGAGTGCGGCCTCGACCCGCTGGTGGCCATCCAGGCTGCCACGCACGACGCGGCCGCGGCAATGCGCGTCGAGCACGAGAGCGGCACGCTCACCCCGGGAAAATTTGCCGACATCATCGCCATTCGCGGAGACGTGCTGCGCAACCCGGCGCTGCTGCAGAGGATCGAGATCGTGATCCGCCACGGCCAGAGGTATCGCTGAACCGTTTCGCGCCATAATGACGCCGGACGCAAAGGATCCGAGGAGCGATGCCATGACACGATTCATTTTGCGCGCCGCCATCGCGGCAGTCGGCCTGTGGCTCGCCACGGAGTGGATCCAGGGGCTCTCCATCGACGCACCGATGACCCTGGTGGTGGCCGCGGTCCTGCTGGGTATCGTCAATGCGTTCATCCGGCCGCTGCTGATCCTGCTGACACTGCCTTTCACGGTGGTGACGCTGGGCCTGTTCCTGCTGGTGGTCAATGCCGCCATGCTCGCGCTGGTTGCCGCGCTGCTGCCGGGCATGCATGTTGCGGGCTTCTGGGCCGCATTCTGGGGTGCGCTC
>DATHZW010000031.1:0-2702 GCA_035458405.1 Steroidobacteraceae bacterium
TCGGAGTGGCAGGGCGTGTCGCGGCAGGTGGACGTGTCGGTGCCGCGCGGCCAGCACGGCGAGATCGGCGTCTACGAGGTCTTGTGGCAGCGCGAGGACGTCACCAGCATGCTGCCGGCCGTCGCGACCATCACTGAGCAGCATCGGCCGTTCCGGATCCGCATCCGCCACCGCGACCATGAAATCATCCTCGATGACCGGCAGCGGGCTTCGCTGACGATCGGGCGGGGCGAGGACAACGACCTTGTGGTCCGCGGCAACCTGGTTTCGCGGCTGCATGCGCGCATCGAGGCCGGCAAGAACCACTTCGCGCTGGTGGACGAAAGCACCAACGGTTCCTTCATCAGGAGCTCAAAGGGCGAGGATTCCTACGTGCGGCGCGACTCGGCGGCACTGAAAGGCAGTGGCCTGATAGGACTCGGGCAGCCGCCGGAGCCGGGGTCGATTCATACGCTCGAGTATTTCAGCGACGACTGATTGAAGAGGTGCCAGGCACTTGAAAGGTGCCTGGCACCGGCTGATGTGGTGCCTGGCACCTGAAAGGTGCCTGGCACCTCTTCTTTAACCCAGCTGCTGCCGCACCGCCGCCAACTCCGCCTTCAGGTCACGCGGGGTGCGCTGGTCGAACGCGTCGAGATACTCCTCGATGTCGGCCATTTCCTCGCGCCAGGCCTCGGGCACCACTGTCAGCAGTGTCTTGAGCGTCGCCGGATCGACGTCCAGGCCCTTCGTATTGAGCGCGCTCTCGGTGGGCAGGTAGCCTACCGGCGTGTCGACGGCCTCGGCCGTGCCCTTGCAGCGGCCGATGATCCACTCCAGCACGCGCAGGTTCTCGCCAAAGCCCGGCCACAGGAAGGCACCGTCCGCGTCGCGGCGGAACCAGTTCACGTGGAAGATCTTGGGCAGCTGCTCGACCTTGCCGGCGAAGGACAGCCAGTGGGCCCAGTAGTCGCCGAAGTTGTAGCCGCAGAAGGGCTTCATCGCCATGGGGTCGCGGCGCACCACGCCGACCTTGCCGGTGGCGGCGGCGGTCGTCTCCGAGGCGACGCCCGCGCCGATCAGCACGCCGTGCGCCCAGTTACGGGCCTGGTAGACCAGCGGGGTGAATTCCCGGCGCCGGCCGCCAAACACGATGGCCGAGATGGGTATGCCGCCCGGGGCGTCGGTCATCGGCGAGTAGCTGGGGTTCTGCTTCGCCGACACCGTGAAGCGCGAGTTCGGGTGCGCGGCGGGGCCGTTGGCCGGGTCGTAGGGGCGGCCCCGCCAGTCGATGGCCGGCGCGCCGTCCTCCAGGCCTTCCCACCACGGCTGGTTGTCCGCCGTCACCGCCACGTTGGTGAAGATCGTGTTGCGGGTGATCATGTCGTGGGCCTGGCGGTTGGTCTTCCTGTTGGTGCCTGGCACCACGCCGAAGTAGCCGGCCTCGGGGTTGATGGCGTACAGCCGGCCGTCCGGCCCTGGATGCAGCCAGCCGATGTCGTCGCCGACGGTCCAGACCTTCCAGCCCGGCATGGAATCGGGCGGGATCAGCATGGCGAGGTTGGTCTTGCCGCAGGCCGACGGGAACGCCGCGGCGATGTAATGCGTCTCGCCCTCCGGGCTCTCGACGCCGACCAGCATCATGTGCTCCGCCATCCAGCCCTCGTCGCGCGCCTGCCAGCTGGCGATGCGCAGGGCGTGGCACGTCTTGCCGAGCAGCGCGTTGCCGCCGTAGCCGGAGCCGTAGCTCATGATCGAGAGCTCTTCCGGGAAATGCATGATGTAGCGGCGATCCGGATCGAGTTCGCCGGTCGAGTGCAGGCCCCTGACGAACGTGCCCTCACGGCCGATGCGCTCGAGCGCCGCGCGGCCCATACGCGTCATCAGCTTCATGTTGGCGGCGACATAGGCGCTGTCGGTGATTTCCACGCCGCAGCGGGAGTAGGGCGAATCGATCGGGCCCATGCAGTAGGGCACGACGTACAAGGTGCGGCCGTGCATGCAGCCCTCGAACAGGTCATGCATCAACCGCTTCGCGTCCACCGGGTCCATCCAGTTGTTGTTGTGGCCGGCATCGTGGCTGTGGTGCGTGCAGACGAAGGTCAGGTGCTCGACGCGCGCCACGTCGGAGGGGCTGGAGCGATGCAGGTAACAGCCCGGATGCGTCTTCTCGTTCAGCTGGAGCAGGTCGCCGGTTCCCAGCATCAGCTGGATCAGTCCCTGGTATTCCTCCTCGGATCCGTCGCACCAGTGGATTTTCGCGGGGCGGGTCAGGCGGGTAACGGTGTCGACCCAGTCGGCGACGAGCTTGGGGTGGGTCATCGGGGAGCTGGAGGCGGTTGTCGGAGTGACCATTCTTTCCTCTTCGGTCTTCGGCAAAGCAGGTAACGGCGTCGGGCGCGTGCGACCGGCGGATGGCGGGGACCTGCTGCGTCGATTCTTGGCTGAAAGTGGCCCGTGATTATAGAGGAGCCGAGGCCCCATTCCGGCTTGGACCATAAGGGGATTCCGGGGTGCTGCTGGGCTTTCAGGCGAGGGGATCGATTCCAGCTCTGTGGAAATCTTTGCTGGTTCAGCGGAACCGCGGGAATCGGAGCCCCCCTGGCCGTCAACAGTATGTGTCTTCATATTTAAGTAAGTGTTATAATCCCTTGTATTGACTAATTATTATAGTAGTTCAGGCGACGATCTAAAACGATCCTGGTGCCAGACCTCGACGCACA
>DATHZW010000032.1:0-2346 GCA_035458405.1 Steroidobacteraceae bacterium
CGCGACAAGCGGACCCAACCTCGCGGGCATCGTCAACGCCCACCTCTTCGGTACCGCCCTGCAGGCCGGCGTCGACGCCGCCTCGGCACCCGCCACCAACCTGCGCCTGGTCCTGGCCGGCACGCTGGCTGGCGCCGATCCGGGACAGGGCTGGGCCATCATTGGTGATACCGCCCAGAATGCGCGGGTCTACGCGACCGGCACCACGCTTCCCGGCGGCGCGCGGCTCAAGGAAGTCTACGCCGACCGGGCCATCCTCGAGCGCAACGGCCGGCTCGAGTCGCTGCAGCTGCCGCGACTGGCGGGCGGCGCGGGCGTGCCCATCGCCTATACCCAGCCTGCGCCCCAGCCGTCGCTGGCCGATTCGGTTCGCTCCCTCGTCCAGAATGACCCGGGTGCGCTCACCGAGCTGATCCGGCCCCAGCCAGTCTTCGCGGGCGGCCAGCAGAAGGGCTACCGGATCTATCCCGGCCGCAACCGCGCGCAATTCGCGAGTCTCGGGCTGATGCCCGGCGACCTCGTCACCGCCGTCAACGGCGCGCCGCTCGACGACCCCAACAGCGGCCTCGCGACCCTGCGAGGCATCGGCGCGGGCGGGTCGGTGACCCTGACCATCGAGCGCAATGGCAGCGAACAGCAGCTTACACTCGACATGGCGGCGGCAATGGCCGCGCTGCCTTCTGCAGACGACTCCCAACCCCAGGCCGACCCCGACGAGTAGCAGCGGGCTGCCTAGAGGATGAACTGATGAAAGCTCGACGTATTTCGATCCTGGCGCTGGCCGCCCTGCTCACGGTCACCGGTAGCGCGTACGCGCAACAGGGCGCCATGATCACCCCGAACTACAAGGAAGCGGACCTGGGCCAGGTCATCGAGGCGGTCAGCCAGGTGACCGGCAGGAACTTCATCGTCGATCCCCGGGTCCGGGCCCAGGTTACGATGCTGTCCTCCACACCCATGAGCCCCGCCGCCTTCTACGAGGCCTTCCTGGCGATCCTGCAGGTTCACGGCTTCGTGGCCGTGCCTTCCGGGAAGGTGATCAAGATCCTGCCCGACGCCAACGCCAGGCAGTTGCCAGCCAACGACCTGCCGAACTCGGTCAGTTCCACCTCCGACGAGATCGTGACCCAGGTCATCCAGGTCAGGAACGTCTCGGCAGCCCAGCTGGTGCCGATCCTGCGGCCCCTGATACCCCAGTACGGCCACCTGGCCGCCTACCCGTCGTCCAACATGCTGATCATCGCGGACCGCGCGGCCAACGTGAACCGGATGGCGCGGATCATCGAGCGCATCGACCAGGCCGGCGATGCCGACATCGAGGTGATCCGGCTCGAGCACGCCTCCTCCGCGGACATCGTCCGCGTGCTCAACTCGCTTGCCGGGGCGCAGGGCGCCGAGGGCGCGGGCGGTGCCAAGATCGTGACCGACGACCGCACCAACAGCGTGCTGCTCTCGGGCGAGGCCTCGCAACGGCTGCGCCTGCGCGCGCTGATCGCCCACCTCGACACGCCGCTGGAGTCCGGTGGCGACACGCAGGTCCGCTACCTGCGCTACGCGGACGCCGAGAAGATCGCCGCGAAATTGAAGGAGCAGGCGCAAGGGACCGCCGCGGCGGTGGCCGGTGGCGGGCAGGCGGCCGCGGCCGCGGCGAGCGACCAGTCCATCATGATCTGGGCCGAGCCCGAGACCAACGCGCTGGTGATCACGGCGCCGCCGAAGGTCATGCGCTCGCTGATGCAGGTCATCGACAGGCTCGACATCCGCCGGGCGCAGGTGCTGATCGAGGCGATGCTGGTCGAGGTTTCCACGGACGCGAGCCGCGACCTGGGCGTCAACTGGATAGTCGACGGTTCGAGCGACAATTTCCTGGTCGGCTTGTTCAACCAGGCCATCGGCGGCGTCAGCCTGGCCGACGTCGCCGCCGGCTACGATGCGATCACCAACCCGCCGGCCGATGGCGGCAATGGCTTGGCCGGCGTCACGGCGCCGGGAGGCTTCACGCTCGCTGCCGGGCGCCGGCAGGACTCCGGCACCAATTTCGCGGCGATCCTGCGCGCCCTGGCGAGCAACGGCGACACCAACGTGGTGTCCATGCCCTCGGTGATCACGCTCGACAACGAAGAAGCACAGATCAAGGTGGCCCAGGAAGTGCCCTTCGTGACCGGCTCGTACACGAATGCGGGCCAGAACGCCGGCGCCGTCAATCCGTTCCAGACCATCCAGCGCGAGGAGGTCGGCAACATCCTCAAGATCACGCCGCAGATCACGGACGAAGACACGGTGCTGCTGAAGATCGAACAGGAATCGTCCGGCATCGCCGCCGCGGCCTCGCAGGTCTCGAGCAAC
>DATHZW010000033.1:0-5142 GCA_035458405.1 Steroidobacteraceae bacterium
TACGCGCCTGATCCGGCCGGGGCAGCCGTCTTCCAAGTACGCCGCGCCAGCGCCGCCGTCTGATGTGCGACGCGCTATAGGCCGACGAACGGCTTGTCCTTCAGCGAAGCGGCGTAGCCGTCGAAGGCTTCGTTGACTTTCGGCCAGCTCTTCAGCGCCTTCACGTTGCCGTACCAGCGGCAGATGTTCGGGTACGCCGAGACGTCGGAGTGGATCAGTTCGGTCAACGAAAAGATCGACGCGCCGAAGTAGTCGGCGATCGTCGGGGCGCTGCCGCACAGGAAGGGCTTCGTCTCCCCCAGGATCGACTTGTCCAGCACGGACAACCATTTCCTGGTCTTGACCTGGGCCCACTCGAGGGTCCCCTTCTGCAGTTCCTCGGTCGGCCTGCGGTGATGCGGGAACAGCTGCGGATAGACCAGCCCGTAGCCAAGGTCCTTGTAAAGGTCGCTGTTGATCCAGTCCATGGCCTCGTTTACCCGGGCACGCTGCCGGAGCTCGGCGGGATAGGCCGGCGAGCCGACGGAATCGGCAAGGAACCTGAGGATGGTGGCGCTCTCGGTCAACCGGAAGTCGCCGTCTTCGAGACAAGGCACGAGGCAATTGGGGTTGACTGCCGCATAGTCCGGCTTGAGATGCTCGCCGGTCATCAGGTCGACCAATTGATAGTCCAGCGTGATGCCCATCTCCGCGGCACCGAGCATGACGGCCCGGCAGGTCGTGGAGACTGGATGGTAGTAGAGCTTCATGGTGGCGTTTCCCCTCTGGCGTTGCTGACGATCGCACCGGGCGGCCCGGCGCAGTCCGTTTATTCTCCTACGAATCCGGGTGCCCGATTCGCCTCTCGACTCCAAGTGCCGCCTCAGCCGAGTCGAGCGATTGGGTGTCACCGGTCTCTATTCGGCAAATCCTCATGAATTCCGGTGGCGCAAGCTGTTGTCATTTGGCGACAGTTGTTCCGGGGCTCAGCCAACCCGGCCTGTGGCACTGCGCTTCGGCTCCGAAGCCCGGTGCGGGGTGCGGCCAGTTCCTGGGCGGCGACAAGGGCCAGAAGAACAGGCCGGATCGGCAGCCGCATTACAAGCAGCCCATACAAGCGGCGCTGAAACTGGGGGGGTCGTGGACGATCGGATCGCTCGCATTGAATCCAGCGTCGATGAGCTGCGGTTGCTCGTCCAGTCGCTGCAGCAGCGTCTCGGCGCGCTCGAAGCGCGAAGCGGAGCCGAACCCGCCGGCAAAGCCGCGGTAACGGCCGAGGAGCCAGGTCGGGAAACGACGAAATCCAGCACGACGGCGGCGGAGCCGACGAATCTGTACGACCCGATTGCGATCCTGACACTCATCGGCCGGTTCTTCCTCGTCCTCGCGGGCGGATTCTTCCTGCGTGCCATGACCGACACGGGCGTGATTGCGCGACCGGTTGGCCTGGGCCTGGCGTTCGTGTACGCCCTGGTCTGGCTCTACATGACCGACCGGGCCGGTGGGCGGCGGCAAGTCCCCAGCGCGCTGGTTCATGCGCTGGCGACCGCCATGATCGCCTTTCCGTTGCTGGTCGAGGCGACGACCAAGTTCAAGGTCCTCACGGGTACGACCAGCGTCCTGGCCATTGCCGTCGTGTCCGCCGGTCTCCTGATCGTGGCCTGGCGCCAGCGCCTGTACCTGGTTGCCTGGCTGGCTGTCGCGGCGGCCGTGCCGACCAGTTTCGTGCTGCTCATCCAGACCGGTGTCGTTGCCCCCTTTGCCTTCTTCCTCATTGCGCTTGGCATGACGACCCTGTGGCTGGGCGACTGGCTCAATTGGCGCGGGATGCGCTGGCCGGCCGCCCTGGCTGCGGACATCGCCGTGGTGGGCGTGACGCTCCGGGCGCTGACGCCCGAACACCAGGATGCCCCCGAAACAGCCTTGCTGCTGCAGGCGCTGTTGCTGGCAGCCTACGTCGGCAGCACCGCGATCCGCACCCTGGTTCGCGGCCGCAAGGTCACCTATTTCGAGATGGCGCAGACCGCCGCGGCGCTGCTGGTCAGTCTTGGCGGGGCGGTTTTCCTGACGCGAGCCACTGGGACGATTCCCGTCGCGCTCGGCGTGGCCAGCATGGTCTTCGGCCTGGCTTGCTACGGCGTGGTCATCGGGTTCATCGAGGGGCGCGAAGACGGCGCCTGGAATGCCTATTTCTACTCGAGCCTGGCTCTGGTGCTCGTGCTAACGGGCTTCACGCTCGTGCTCGGCGCGCCGTGGCCGGCGATCGTGTTCGCTGGCCTGGGTGCGCTGGCCGCCGGACTGTGGTCTCGCGGGGGGCGGCTGTTCACGCTGCTGCACGCCGGAGCCTATCTCGTCGCGGCGGGGATCGTATCCGGCACCTTCGCCTATTGCGTTGGCGTGGTCGCCACCGGGGCCGCGGGAGCCTGGGCGCTGCCCAGTGGCGCCATGCTGGCCCTGCTCGCCGCCGGTGCGTTGTCCGCATGGCTCACGACGACGCGAGCGAAGCCGGATGAACACCTGCTGGAAGACGTGCTGGAATTCGTCATCATCCTGGTCTTCGTCGGGACGGCCGGGGGCTGCCTGGTCGGCTATCTCGCCCCCGCTGTCGGCGGACTGGCCGACGGCAGCGTGGATCCGGGCGTACTCGCCACCGTCCGCACGGGCGTGCTGTCCGTGGCCACGCTGCTACTCGGATGGCTTGGGCGCAATCCCCGGTTCCGCGAGTGGGGCTGGCTGGTTTATCCGCTGCTGGTCGGCATCGGCCTGAAGATGGTGAGCCAGGACCTCCAGGTCTCGCGTCCCGCGACCTTGTTCATCGCCATGGCCTTGTATGGGGCGGCGCTGATCGTGGCGCCGCGCTTGCGGCGTCGCGGCGGCAAGGCAACCGTCAAGTCCGGCGACTGAGCGGTGCTCTCAGGCTGGACCGGCGCCAGGCCGGGAGGAACGGAGAGATCGCGGAAGCCCGACCCGGGATTCGGCCCTAGCGCGCAAACGTCCGGATCCATGGGAGCCAGCATGGCGAAAGCCCGAGCGCCTCGGCGATGTCGCTGCGCGCGTCCTTGATGCCGCGGGCGGGAATGTCTCCTAATCCCTGCGCTGCACAATCCAGTCCTGGACCGACCTGGCTGTCGGGGTGCTTGGCGCCCGGGACGACGCCGGCATTGGTGTTCGCGTCGGCGACGCCGATAGGCTGCCAGCGGCTGTGTTCCCGCCCGCGGTGTCCGGCATCACTGATCCGTCCCTCGAGCAGGCCTGCATAGACCTCGGCGGCTGACCGGGCCACCTCGGTTGGCCCGGTTTCCGCCGTCTGCGCATCGCGGTATGCAACCCAGCGTGCCAGGCCGCCATCGACCAGCGCGATCAGGACAACAAAGACCGCGAACGATGTGCCAACGAGGCGCCACTTGTGATTGCGCGTGATCCATCGGACAGCTTGCACCGCAAGCGCCAGGAGAATGGCAAAGAATGTGGCCGCACCCATTGTCATGGCCGCTGCCAAGCCCCCCTATGTCCCGGGGTGTCCAGACGGACACCGGTCGCCTGAGTGTCCGTCATCGGAGAGGGACTTGGCAACTCCATTGGGGCAGGCAGCGCGCGGCCACATGGAGGCAGGGCATCTGCCGCAACGCGAAACCCGAAACCCAGGGGGTGGCCTCCGCGCAGGCCTCAGCGGGGCAGGTCGGTGTGCTTCGCGGCCCCCTGGTCCGACTTGGAGAACTTGAAAGCACCCCACCGAAGCAGGACGGCTGCGATCGACAGGACCAGCACGGACAGCGTCGCGACGACGACCCGCGTCTCGGTCAGGTCCTCGAAGCTGACCAGCGTCCGGGTGATGACCGTGATCGCGATGTAGAGCAGGAACTCCACCGGCAGCTGCTCGGTGTAGAAGTAGATGCCGACCATGGCTCCAAGCTCGATGTAGATGAACAGCAGCAGGATGTCATGCAGGCTCGCGTGGCCGGCCGTGATCAGTTCGATGTAGAAGGTGGCGGCAGACCAGAAAATGGTGGCGCCGATGACGAACAGCCCGAGCAAGTGGAAGAATCGGACCAAGCGCCCGCCCATCCGCTCGATGAAGTCCTCGGTGCGCTCGCCGGCAGCCCTGAGCCTGTGTGTCACGCGCATGACGGATCTCCGTCCGGCCGTTGGGTCAACAGCCTAGTCCAATGGCACCGGGCCTGTCAGGAGGTGAGTTGACCTCGGCCAGCCACCTTGCGGCGCCCTGCGGTCATGGGCAGGGATCCACGAGCCTCGCGGGTTTGAGGTTGGGGTGGCCCTCGTCAATTCTTTTGCGTCGCAGCATCGGCCCCGTCTTGCATGATTGTGCCTATACTCGAGCCTCTGCAACCGGGCCAGCTACTGCCCGGCACTTGGGGGATACACGATGAAAACAAGAATTGCGGCGCTGGTCGCCGTGACGGCCTGTACCTTGTCGGTCACCGCGATGACCGCGACGGCCGCGGACGAGAGCAAGGAAACCTACGTCTACGCCTCATACATTCGCTGCAGTGCCGGCAAGCAGGCGGACGAGGCCATGGAACAATTCAAGGGAGCCTACGACGGCGCCGTCAAGGACGGCACGATCGGCGGCTGGGCCTGGATGGCGCACCGGACCGGTGGTGACTGGTCGCGGATCGTCTTCCACACGGCTCCCAGCCTCAAGGCGCTGTATGCCGCGGCGGACGAGCTCAACAAGCGCACGAGCGGGAAGGACTGGGACAAGGCCAACAAGCAGTTCAACCAGGCCTGCGGCTCGCACGAGGACTACATCTGGCGATCGGTCGTCGGTAACGTGGGGACCACGCGTGGCGACGCCGGCTTCTCGGTCTACTACGTCTGCGACAGTAGCCGTGAAGCCCAGGCCGACGCGCTCATGAAGCGGGTCTTCGCGCCCGCGTACGACAAGATGGTTGCGGACGGCAAGATCACCTCGTGGGGCTGGCTCGAGCACATCATCGGCGGCAAGTACCGTCGCCTTGCGACATTTACTGCGACCGACAATGCGGCGCTCCTGGAGGCGCGCGCGGCCATCGGCCAGTCGCTGCAGGATGATCCGCTCGCCCAGGCAGTTACCGGGATCTGCGGCTCGCACTCCGACTACATCTGGAACGACGTGTCGAAAGGGCCCTGACATTCCGGCTTGATCCGTGGCGAGGAAGAGGG
>DATHZW010000034.1:0-6064 GCA_035458405.1 Steroidobacteraceae bacterium
GCCCAGTTGTCGGTGAACATGTAGGTGATGGTGAAGCCGAAGCTGGTCCCATCATCCACGTCGAGCTTGGTGTTGGTCACCGCTCCGAAGTCCGGAACTTCAAAATCGCCGATCTTGAGGTTGTCCGACTTCGGGCTGACCATCGTGGCGCCGCCCTTGATGAGCCAGTCGCCCTGTTCCGCCTGGGCCGCAGTAATCGTCATGACCGTGGCAAGGCCCAGTGCGCCGACGGCGATCAATGTCTTGGAAAGGTTTGACACGGTGGCACCTCCTTATGCGAACACCGCTTGTTGCTCACACGCAACAGCTGGAATGAATTCCAGTGAAACCAGCCTATTCCTGTCGTACCACCGTCGCCAGATGGGCCATCCACGGGGGGTTAGGTAGATGTCACCAGCCAGCTTCCAAGGTGAACGGCCAGGCTGTGAACTGGTCTCATTCGCCGTCAGATTCGCGGGAATCGCGGCATTTCGGCCGCGCCATTCAGGCCCGACACCTCATGCGTCCAGGCCGCAACGGCGCGGGCGCCTGGAAGCCTGATCCGGCATCTATCGGTTTCGCACAATTGCCTGTTGGATCGCCCCTTCGCAGACTGCGAGGGTCTGGACCGAGCCGTCGCCCGGGCGGCCTGATTTCGCGAGGGGGCAATGTTCGAAGTACGCATCCACGGCCGCGGCGGCCAAGGCGTGGTCACCGCAGCGGAAATGCTGTCGGTCGCCGCATTCCTGGAGGGCCGCCATGCGCAGGCCTTCCCGAGCTTCGGTTCCGAACGCATGGGCGCGCCGGTGGTCGCCTACTGCCGCATCTCCGACAAGGAAATCCGGCTGCGCGAGCCCGTGCTGAAGCCGAACGCGCTCATCGTCCAGGACCCCACCCTGCTCAACCAGGTCGACGTGTTCAGCGGCCTCGACCGCGACGGCTACATGTTGATCAACACCACCCGGTCCTTCGACGAACTGGGCATCGGCGATTTCATCAGCGACTTCAGGCCCGAGCACCTGTGCACGGTCCCGGCGACGGAGCTCGCGCTGGAGCACGTCGGACGCCCGGTGCCGAACGCCGCGCTGCTCGGTGGCTTCGCCGCCATATCGGGGCGCATCTCCATCGACTCGGTCTGCGCCGCGATCCGCGAACGATTCGGCGGACGCGTCGGCGAGGGCAACGCCAGGGCAGCGACCGAGGCCTGCCAACATGTCCTGCGCCAGCTGCGGGAGGTGGCTCATGCTGAAGCAGATTGAAGGCTCACAGGCGGTCGCCGAAGCGGTCGGCCTGTGCCGGCCGGAAGTGATCTGCGCCTATCCCATCTCCCCGCAGACGCACATCGTCGAGACGCTGGGGCGCATGGTCGACTCGGGCGCGCTCAAGCGCTGCGAATTCATCAACGTCGAGTCCGAGTTTGCCGCCATGTCGGTTGCAATCGGCGCCTCGGCGGCCGGCGCACGCGCCTACACGGCGACCGCGAGCCAGGGCCTGCTGTTCATGGCCGAGGCGGTCTTCAATGCCTCCGGCCTCGGCCTGCCGATCGTCATGACACTGGCCAACCGCGCCATCGGCGCGCCGATCAACATCTGGAACGACCATACCGACGCCATGGCCCTGCGCGACTGCGGCTGGATCCAGCTGTTCGCGGAGACCAACCAGGAGGCGGTCGACCTGCACATCCAGGCCTTCCGGCTGGCCGAAGAACTGTCGGTGCCGGTGATGGTGTGCATGGACGGCTTCATCCTCACGCATGCCGTCGAGCGCGTGGACATGCCGACGCAGGAACAGGTGGACGCCTGGCTGCCCACTTACGAGCCGCGCCAGGTGCTCGACCCCGCCGACCCGGTCTCCATCGGCGCGATGGTCGGCCCGGAGGCGTTCATGGAGGTCCGCTACCTCGCGCACGTCAAGCAGCGCCAGGCGCTCGACCTCATCCCCGCCTGGGCCAGGGAGTTCCACGAGGTGTTCGGCCGCGAGGCCGGCGGCCTGGTGCGAAGCTACCGCTGCGACGATGCGGACACGGTCGTCGTGTCCCTCGGCTCGGTGCTCGGCACGCTCAAGGACACGGTCGACGAGATGCGCGAGGAAGGCGCGAAGATCGGGGTGCTCGGCATCCACTGCTTCCGCCCCTGGCCCGCAAAGGCCGTCCGCGAGGCGCTGGCCAACGCCAAGCGGGTGATCGTCCTGGAAAAGAGCCTGGCGGTCGGCCTCGGCGGCGTCGTCGCCAGCAATGTCGCCGGCTCCTACGCCGGCCACGAGAAATCGGTTCACACCGTCATCGCGGGGCTCGGGGGCCGGGCGATCACGCGCGCCTCGCTGCATCACCTGCTGAGCCAGGGCATGGAGGGCAAGCTCGAACGGATCACCTTCCTGGACCTGGACCAGGCCATGGTGGAGCGCGCGCTGGAGCGCGAGCGCGCGATGCGCCGCTCGGGCCCGATCGCCGAGGCGCTGTTGCGCGACATCGGCGTCGTCGCCGCACGGCCTGCCTGAGGAACGACGAATGGCTTTCCAACCCGTCCGCTTCTACCAGACCGGCACCTTCACCGTCGGCAACCGGTTGCTGCCCGAGGGCCAGCGGTCCGTGCAGGCCGACATGCGCCGGACCAACTCGCTGAACTCCGGCCATCGCGCCTGCCAGGGCTGCGGCGAGGCGCTGGGCGCGCGTTACGCGCTCGACGCCGCGATGCAGGCGACCGCCAACCAGCTGATCGCCGCCAACGCCACCGGCTGCCTCGAGGTGTTCTCCACGCCCTACCCCGAGACGTCCTGGCAGATACCGTGGATCCACTCGCTGTTCGGCAACGCCGCCGCCGTCGCGACGGGCATCGCCGCGGCCATGCGCGTGAAGGGCAAGAGCGACGTCCGCGTGGTCGCCCAGGGTGGCGACGGCGGCACCACCGACATCGGCCTCGGCTGCCTGTCGGGGATGTTCGAGCGCAACGACGACGTGCTCTACATCTGCTACGACAACGAGGCCTACATGAACACCGGCGTGCAGCGCTCCTCGGCGACGCCGCCGGCCGCAAGGACGGCGACGACCTCCGCGCAGGGCGGGGCCAAGGGCAACGCCTTCGGCCAGGGCAAGAACCTGCCGGCGATCGCGCTGGCCCACGAGATCCCCTACGTCGCCACCGCGACCGTCGCCGAGCTGCGCGACCTTGAAGCCAAGGTCCGGCGCGCCATGGAATTCCGCGGCGCCCGCTACATACACATCCTCGTACCCTGCCCGCTTGGCTGGGGGCACGCGTCGAGGGACACCATCCGCATCGCGCGGCTTGCGAAGGAAACCGGGCTGTTCCCGGTGTATGAATCGGAGCATGGCGAGATCACCAACGTCTCGAAGATCAAGCGCCGCCTCCCCGTGGAAGATTACCTGCGGCCGCAGAACCGCTTTGCCCACCTGTTCAAGGACGAGGCGGGAGGGGCGATCATCCGTCGCATCCAGGCCGGTGCCGACCGCAACATCAAGCGCTACGGATTGCTGGACGAGGTGGCGGCGTCATGAAGCACCCCTTCGCGATCACCCTCGACCCCGGCTCGAGCCTCGCCAACCGCACCGGCGCCTGGCGTACCGTCCGGCCCGTCTACGTCGACCGCCTGCCACCGTGCAACGACGGCTGTCCGGCCGGCGAAAACGTGCAGGGCTGGCTGTTCCACGCCGAGTCGGGCGACTACGAGGCCGCCTGGCGGGTCCTGACCCGCGACAATCCGCTGCCCGCGGTGATGGGCCGGGTCTGCTACCACCCCTGCGAGTCTGCCTGCAATCGCGGGCATCTCGATGACTCGGTCGGCATCAACGCGGTCGAGCGATTCCTTGGGGACGAGGCGCTGCGCCAGGGCTGGGCCTTCGAGCGACCCGCGGCAACGAGCGGCAAGCGCATCCTGATCGTCGGCGCCGGACCGTCCGGCCTGTCCGCCGCCTACCACCTGGCGCTGAAGGGCCACGAGGTCGTCATCCATGAAGCCGGCCCGGTGGCCGGCGGCATGATGCGCTTCGGCATCCCCACCTATCGACTGCCACGCCCGGTGCTGGAGGCGGAAATCGCCCGGATCACCGCGCTGGGGGTCGAGATCAGGCTGGACTCCAAGGTGGACGACCTGCTGCAGACGATGAAGGAAGGCGGCTTCGACGCGGCCTTCCTGGCGGTCGGCGCCCATCTCGCGAAGCGCGCCTATATCCCTGCCGGCAGCGCCGCGCGCATGCTCGACGCGGTGTCGGTCCTGCGCGGGATGGAAACCGGCGAGAAGCCGCAACTCGGCAGGCGGGTCGTCGTCTACGGCGGCGGCAACACCGCAATGGACGTCGCGCGCACGGCCAAGCGCCTGGGCGCGACCGAGTCGATCATCATCTACCGCCGCACCCGCGACCAGATGCCGGCGCATGACTCGGAGCTGGAGGAGGCGCTCAAGGAAGGCGTGCTGGTGAAGTGGCTGTCCACGATCAAGCATGCCGAGGGCTCGTCCATCACCGTGGAGAAGATGACCCTCGACGAGGAGGGCCACGCCTGTCCCACCGGCGAGTTCGAGGAGCTCGAGGCCGACTCGGTGGTGCTCGCGCTGGGCCAGGACGTCGACCTCGGCCTGCTCGACGAGGTGCCTGGACTCGAGAAGGAGGACGGCATGGTGAAGGTCGGTGCCGACATGATGACCGGCTATCCGGGCGTCTTCGCCGGCGGCGACATGGTGCCGGCGGAACGGACCGTCACCGTGGCGATCGGCCACGGCAAGCAGGCCTCGCGGCACATCGACGCCTGGCTGCGCGGGACGACCTACACGCCGGCCGAGCGCCACGAAATCGCCAGCCTCGACAAGTTGAACGCCTGGTATTACTCGGACGCGCCGAAGAGCATCGCGCCGACGCTCGACGTCGTGCGCCGGCAGTCCACCTTCGACGAGATCTGCGGCTCCTTCGACGAGAGCACCGCCGGGTTCGAGGCACGCCGCTGCCTGTCCTGCGGCAACTGCTTCGAATGCGACAACTGCTACGGCGTGTGCCCGGACAACGCGGTGATCAAGCTGGGCCCCGGCAAGCGCTACGCCTTCAACTACGACTACTGCAAGGGTTGCGGACTGTGCATTTCCGAGTGTCCCTGCGGCGCGATCCGCGAGGTGCCGGAAGAGATCTAGCAGCCTGCGTCAGGTCGGTGGCAGGCTCGCAGCCAGGGGCCGGCGGGAGCGCAGGACGTTGTCCGCCACGAAGATCGCGATCCCGGCCCAGATGATGCAGAAGCCGACGGCTCGTGCGCCGGCGAACGGCTCGCCGTAGACGAACACGCCTGACAGCAGCTGCAGGCTCGGTCCGATGTAGGTGATGATCCCGACGACCGAATACGGGATCAGCCGCGCCCCGGTGGAGAACAGCGCCAGCGGCAGCGCCGTGATCAGCCCGCTGCCCACCAGCATCACGCTGACGTGGACCGGCGCATTGCCGAAGGTGCCGACGCCGGCATGGTGCAGCCAGGCGAGCCACGCCAGGGCCAGGGGCGCCAGCAGGACCGTCTCGATCGCCAGGCCGGGTACCGCGGCCACGTTCACGACCTTGCGCACCAGGCCGTAGATCCCGAAGGACACGGCGAGCACGAGCGAGACCCAGGGCAGTCCGCCGGCTGCGGCGGTCAGCCAGGCCACGCCAGTTGCCGCAAAGCCCACGGCGACCCATTGGCGTGGATTCAGCCGCTCCTTCAGGGCGATGACGCCGAGCAGGACGTTGACCAGCGGGCCGATGAAGTAGCCCAGGCTCGCCTCGAGCACCCGTTCATTGCTGACGGCCCAGACGTAGACGCCCCAGTTGATCGCGATCAGCGCCGCAGACAGCGCCAGGCGGCCGAGGGTGGCGGGATCGCGGAGCGCGGCTGCGACCTCGCCGAGCCGCGACTTCCACGCCAGCCAGCCGAAGACGAACAGCAGGCACCAAGCGATCCGGTGCGACAGGATCTCGAGCGCCGGCACGTGCGTCAACGGCTTCAGGTAGAGGGGAAACAGGCCCCAGATCATGAATGCGGCGGAAACCGCCATGACGCCACGCCGCGCCGAGGCGGCGGCATCCGCATGCTGCGGCAAGGCTGTGTCCGGGCGCTGG
>DATHZW010000035.1:0-3316 GCA_035458405.1 Steroidobacteraceae bacterium
CCCGGCGTCCGCGATCGCATCGGCCATCGCCACGTAGGCATAGGCGGCGGCGTCGCCCATGAACCGCTTCACCTTGCGGTCGATGCGGGCATCGAGGTCGATCTCCGGCCGCCCGCCGACCTGGCTGCGAAGGCCCTGCTCGGCGAACTCGGGAATACGGGTGATGCCGGAGCGGCCGAGGCGCAGGGACTCCATGACGGTCTCGGCATCGCAGCCGATACAGGAGACGATACCGAGCCCGGTGACGACGACACGTCTCATGCGCCGGCACCGGCGTCTTCGCCAAAGGCGTCAAGCGAGGAGAACAACCCGACCTTGAGGCCCGCCGCCGTGTAGATCTCGCGTCCGTCCACCAGCATGCGGCCGTCGGCGATCCCCAGGATCAGGTTGCGCGCGATGACTCGCCTGACGTGCACCTCGTAGGTGACGAGCTTCGCGGTCGGCAGCACCTGGCCGACGAACTTCACCTCGCCGACCCCAAGCGCCCGGCCACGGCCCCGATGACCGGACCAGGCCAGGAAGAACCCGAGCAACTGCCAGAGCGCATCGAGGCCGAGGCACCCGGGCATGACCGGGTCGTCCTCGAAGTGACAGTCGAAGAACCAGAGCGTCGGGTCGATGTCGAGCTCGGCCACCAGCATGCCGCGACCGTAACGGCCGCCGTTCGAGTCGATGTGGGTGATCCGGTCCACCATCCGCATCGGGTCCAGCGGGAACTTCGCGGCGGTCGCATCGAACAGCCGGCCGTGGCCGGCGGCGATGAGGTCTTCGCGGGAGAAGGATGATTTGTCCAAACCGTGGCCCTCGACTGCCGGAGCGCTGCGTCCTGCCGCGGCGCCCACTGGCCGGTCAGGCAAACGTCTGAGTCCGGTGGAACTGTACCAGTTGGGAATGGCGGAAGTCTCGCGGCGACGCGGCCTCCTGCGGGACAGGCACGGTCGACAGCCGGCGGCGGCACCGCGCCAACCCCGCGCCGGGAAATTGCCGCAAGGCAGCAAGACGCCGCTACGATAGGCGGCAGGTCCGCCGCGCGCAGGGGCGATGGGAGACGGTGATGATGCAGCAGGCCGCCGATTTCCTGGCCGAGAGTGAAGCGCTGTACGCTTTGCTGGCCGGGTTGCCCGATCGGGACTTCGAGCAGGCGACGGCGTTCAAGGGCTGGACCATCAACAACGTTCTCGGCCACCTGCACATGTGGAACCGGGCGGCCGACCTGTCGCTGACGGATGGCGACGCCTTCCTGGCGTTCTTCAGGACCGTGTCGGATCACGTCCGCACAGGCAGCCTGTCGGCGTTCGAAGCGCAGTGGCTGGAAGGGCTCGCGGGACGCGCGCTGCTCGAAGGCTGGCGCGGCTTCTGCGTCCCCATGGCGGAGCGCTTCGGCGCCGCGGATCCGTCGGCACGCGTGGCCTGGGCCGGGCCGACCATGAGCGTCCGCTCGTCCATCACCGCGCGGCTCATGGAAACCTGGGCGCACGGCCAGGCGATCTATGACCTGCTCGGCGTCGTCCGCCGGAACACGGACCGGATCGGCAACATCGTCGTGCTCGGGGTGAACACCTACGGCTGGACATTCAAGGTCCGCGGTCTCGACGCGCCGATGCCGATGCCCTTCGTGCAACTGACGGCGCCGTCCGGCGCAGTGTGGTCCCACGGCGAGGAGAGCGCTGACGAATGCATCGAGGGCCTTGCCGAGGAGTTCTGCCAGGTCGTCACCCAGACGCGCAACGTCGCCGACACCCGGCTGCGCGTCACGGGTCCCAATGCGGCGGCCTGGATGGCCAGCGCCCAGTGTTTCGCCGGCCGCCCGGAGGAGCCACCGCCGCCCGGCACGCGCAGGACCCGGGCCTGAGCGGATGCCGCGCACGGTCCGGCGAGGGGAACGCGCGAACCGGAGCGCCGGGATCGCGGGTCATCGGGGCCCCCGGCCACGACCGACACGAGTTGCGGGACTCCGAACCGGGGTTCCGCGCCCGGGTAACCGGGCGAAGCGTCGACTGCGGCAGGGAGGTCGCCGCAGGGGGGCGCGGCGGGCCGGCAGACCCGGTCGCGGTTGTATTATTTTTAATTTGTAATAAACTAAAACGAATTAAGGATTGCGTACACGGCCAGGAGCGCGGCGTGGCACCGAGAAGCTACAACCCGGAAACCCGACGCCGGCAGCAGGCCGAGCGCAAGGCGCGCATCGCCGCCGCCACTGCCGAACTGCACGCCGTCAAGGGCGTGGTCGCGACCAGCTATGCCGAGATCGCCAGCCGGGCCGGCATCTCGCTGCCCACCGTGTACAGCTACTTCCCGACCCGGCAGGAGCTGTTGCAGGGCTGCACGGGGCACGTCGCGGCCCAGGCGCCGCCCCTGCCGGTCGAGCGGATTCTCGCGCTCGACAACCTGCACGCCGCCGCCGAACTGCTGGTGTCGGCGACGGAACGGCAGCACCTGCATTTCGAGCCGTGGCTGTCGAAGCGCGAGGACGGCGTCATTCCATTCCTCGCCGAGATGTCCGCCGGCATGCGCCGGGCGCAGGCCGAGCTCGTGGCGCGCGTGCTGCGGCGCCATCTTGGGCCCGGCGCCCGCCGCGAACTCGTCGCCGGCTGGGAGTCGGTGCTGTCCTTCGATTTCTGGCATCGCCTGGCGCGCGGGCAGGGCCTGCCGCGCGCCGCCGCCCGGCGAATCCTCGTTCAATGCCTGCTGGCCCTGGCCGAAGCGCAGCCCGCCGGCCGGCCCACCTCAGGTCCCAGGAGAAAGTCATCATGACGCCCCCCGTTTCCTCGATTCACCAGATCGCGCCCGATACCTACCGCATCAACACTGCCGTGCCCGACGCGATGCCCGGCGGGTTCTCGTTCAACCAGTACCTGGTGGTCGACGAAAGACCCCTGCTCTTTCACACCGGACCGCGCAAGCTGTTCCCGCTGATCCGCGCCCAGATCGAGACGGTGCTGCCGCTTGCCAGCCTTCGCTACATCGCCTTCTCGCACGTCGAGTCGGATGAGTGCGGCAGCCTGCTCGAGTTCCTGGCGGCGGCACCGGAGGCCCGGCCGGTTTGCAGCGAAGTCGCCGCCATGGTGTCGGTCGGCGACATGGTGGACGTGGAGCCCCTGGCGATGGCGGACGGGCAGGAACTGAAACTCGGCCGGCACCGGCTGCTGTGGCAGTCCACGCCGCACCTTCCGCACGGCTGGGAGTGCGGCTACTTTTTCGACGCGACGACACGAACCCTGTTCTGCGGCGACCTGTTCACCCAGCCCGGCCTCGGCGCAAGGCCGCTGGTGAGCGACGACATCCTGGGCCCCAGCGAGGCGTTCCGGAGCCAGAT
>DATHZW010000036.1:0-4864 GCA_035458405.1 Steroidobacteraceae bacterium
AGCACGCGGAGCTGAGGCTGAACACCACCGACATGTCGGCTGAACAGGCCGCCGAGGCGGTCATTGCCAAGCTGTCCGAGGCCGGGATGCTGGGCGGCTGACAGGGGTCGGGGCGGGCGGAGCAAGGAGGTCGAACCATGACTGACCCGGGTCCCGTGCCAGGCAGCGGCCCCGTGCGCCGGGGCTTCGAGTTCGACAGCGACCGGCTCGACGCCTACCTGCGCCGACAGCTGCCCGGCTACTCCGGGCCGCTCGAGGTGGCCCAGTTCGAGGGCGGGCAGTCCAACCCGACCTACCTGCTGTCGACGCCGGCCCGGCGTTACGTGTTGAGGCGCAAGCCACCGGGCAGGTTGCTGCCTTCGGCCCACGCGGTGGACCGGGAATATCGGGTGATTTCGGCGCTGGGCACGACCGACGTGCCGGTGCCCCGGGCGCTGCTGCTGTGCGAGGAGGACGACATTGTCGGCACCGCCTTCTACCTGATGGAGTGGGTGTCCGGCCGGATCATCCGTGACCCCGGCTTCCCGGCGGTGGCGCCCGCCGACCGCCCGGCGCACAGCGAGGCGATCGTCGACGCGTTGGCAAGGCTGCACCTCGTCGACGTGCATGAGGTCGGTCTCGAGGACTTCGGTCGTGCCGGCGGCTACGTCGCCCGGCAGTTCGCGCGCTGGTCGAAGCAGTACCTGGAGGACGACGCCGCGGGGCGGGTCGATGCGATGGACCGCCTGGTCGAATGGCTGCCGACACGGATGCCCGAGGCGGACGAGACCTGCGTGGTGCACGGCGACTACCGTTGCGACAATCTCGTCTTCCATCCGACGGAGCCGCGCGTGCTCGCGATCCTCGATTGGGAGCTGGCTACGCTGGGCGACCCGCTGGCGGATTTCGCCTATTACCTCATGGTCTATCGCATGCCCGAGGCCGGCGTGCCGGGCCTGGCGGGGCGCGACCTGCGCGCACTGAACCTGCCGGGCGAAGAGGCCTGCGTGGAGGCGTATTGCCGGCGGACCGGCCGCAGCGGCATCGCAGACCTCGATTTCTACATCGCCTTCAACCTGTTCAAGCTCGCGGCCGTACTGCACGGGATCAAGGGCAGGGTGCTTCGCGGAACGGCCGCCGGGGCGCGGGCGCGCCAGTATGCGGAGAAGGTCGAGCCGCTGGCCGAACTGGCCTGGGCGCAGGCCGAGCGGGCCATGCGCGCCTGAGCGTCAGGCCCTTGCCGGCCGCCGGCGTGAGATCTCCATCGCGAGGATGCCCGCGACGATCAGCGCGGTGCCGGCCAGCTGGGGCCAGGTCAGGCGCTCGTCGAGAGCCAGCCAGGCGACGACGATCGTGAAGGGCGGTCCCACCGTGCTGAGGAGGGCGCCGCGATCGGCGCCGATCCGTCGCACCCCCTCCGCCAGCATGAGCACCGGCGCCACCGTCGAGAGCACGACCAGCATCGCGATCAGCAGCCAGGCATCCGTGCCAGGCACCGACGGCCATGCCTGGTGGCGTGGCAGGTACCAGGCAAGGAGGGCGAGCGTGGCGCCGGTCATGGCGAACACGGTGAAGGGCAGCGAGCCGACTCGCCGCGTGTATCGCTCGCTGAGCAGGAAGTAGGTCGCGAAGGTCGCCGCGCAAAGCAGCACGCAGGCGGCACCCGTCCAGTTCGCGGCGAGTATGCCGTGGTCGAATACGCCGACCGCTAGGGCGACACCGAGCCAGGTCGCCGCCAGTGACAGGGCGACCCCGGGAGCCGGCGCCTGCCGCGCGATGACCGACGAGGCGACCACCACCATCGCGGGGTAGGTAAACAGCAGCGCGCGCTCGAGGCTGGCGTCGATCAGGGTCAGCGCGTAGAAGTCCAGCAACGACCCGAGGCTGTAGCACAGGGCGCCGGCGACCGCGGCGACGAGGACCACGGGCCAGGTCGCGCGCAGGATGGCGCTGGCGGCGCCGCGGCCGAGCGCCCAGGCCCAGAACAGGGGCAGGGACAGCATCGAGCGCAGCACGACCAACGACTCGTAGTCGACGCCGCGCGCATAGATCAGCTTGGTCATGACGCCCTTGACCGCGAACAGCATCGCGCCCGCGGCGACCAGCAAGATGCCTGCCAGGCTCGACGGTCCGCCCGGCGGGGCGGCCGGCTCGCTCAACCCGCATCCTCGAAGCCGAGGAACCTCGTGTACTCCTCCACTGCCAGGCGGTCCGGCCGATATGCGTTCACGGGATCGTTCGCGTCGGCGTAGCCGAGCGCCATCCCGCATACCAGCATCTGCCCGGGTGGCGCGCCAACCTGCGCCGCAACGATCCGGTGAAACTCCAGCCACGCGGCCTGCGGGCAGGTGTCGAGACCAGACTCGCGCGCAGCCAGCATGACGCTCTGCAGGAACATGCCGTAGTCGAGCCAGCTGCCCGGCTGCAGGTCGCGATCGATGTAGAAGAACAGCCCGACCGGCGCGCCGAACAGCTCGAAGTTCCTCAGCGCCTGGCGCAGGCCGGCCGCGCGGTCGCCTTTCTCGATGCCGAGCAGGCCATACAGGCCCCATCCGCAGGCTCGCCGCCGCGCGAGGTACGGCTCGCGCCAGGTCACCGGATAGTAATTGTATTCGCGCCCTTGACCCGACGGGTCGCGGCGGGCCGCCTCGAGGACTTCGGCGCACAGCCGGTCGCGACGCGTTCCCGACACCGCGTAGACCTGCCACGGCTGGATGTTGCTGCCGCTGGGCGCCAGTCCGGCCAGGGAGAGGATCCGGGATATCGTCTCCCGCGAAACCGGCCGGTCGAGGAAGGCGCGCTTGGACGAGCGCGTCGACAGCGCTTCGGTGACATTCACGGCTGCTTGCCTCAGGAAGCGGCGGCGCGCCCGGCATCGGCGCCGGACCGCAGTTCGTGGATGACGTCGTCCGTCGACAGCACGCGCCCCCACAGGCGACGAAATGTCTTCAGGGTTGCGTCCTGCATCTCGTCGCTGCAGGTCCCGGTCGCGTCGGATACGAGGACGACGCCAAACTGGCGGTCGCAGGCCTCCATTGCCGTCATGCTGACGCAGTTGTTGGTGGATACGCCGGTGACGACGATGTTGGCGATGCCCATGCCGCGCAGGTGGCCCTCGATCCCGGTCGAGGCGAAGGCCCCCATGGTGGTCTTGTTGAGCACGAGCTCCCCCGGCAGCGGCCGGAGTTCGTCCACGATCTCGTGCTCGCGGGCGCCCACCCGGTTGTCGATGGCCTTCATCCATGCCTTCAGGTGAATCGGGGCGTCGCTGAAGTCGGGCAGGCGGGCACCGTAGGTCACGTAGATCACCCGGGCACCCAGCGCGCGGAACGCCTCGGCCAGCCGGCGGGAGTTGGGCACCACCAGTTTCTCGATGCGGGAGAAACGGTATTCGGCGTCCGCGAGCCGGCCCTGCGCGGCAAGCATCCTGCCGAGGCCGTGTTCGCGGCTGCCGCTGGCGTACTGGAGGTCCACGATGACCAACGCGGTGTCGGCGGGCGTCAGCGCAAACTGGCGGGTGAAGTCATCGATATAGGTCGGTTGGGTCATGTTCTGGGCTCTTCGCCGGGAATGTCCGGACAATTTAGCCTTTCGGGACCAATCTTTCACGCGCAACGCGGCTGCGCTGCGCGCCGCCGCCCGACGCGGCGCCATTTCAGGCATTGCCGCGGCTCAGGCCGAATGTATACAGTGAGCCTCCCCGCGTCCCGGCGCTGCCGGCGCAAAATACGAGCGGAGAACGGCCATGCCTGGTCCCCTGGAGGGCGTACGCGTCGTCGAATTCACGAGCGTCGTGCTCGGTCCCTGGGCCTGCCAGATGCTGGCGGACATGGGCGCCGAGGTGATCAAGGTCGAGCCGCCGTTCGGCGACAGCAACCGGCAGGTCGGTGCGGCCCGCCATGAGGGGATGGCCGCGTTCTACCTGACCTGCAACCGCAACAAGCGCGACATCGTCCTGGACGTCAAGCAGCCGGCCGGCCGGCAGGCCCTGCTGGACCTGGCGCGCGACGCCGACGTGTTCATCCATAACAGCCGTCCCCAGGTCATGACGCGGCTCGGTCTCGATTACGCGGCCCTGAAGACGGTCAATCCGGGCATCGTCTACTGCGGCGCCTACGGCTGCAGCCGCCAGGGGCCCTACGGCGGCCGCGGCGCGCTGGACGATTCCATCCAGTCGCTGTCCGGCGTGGCGATGCTCAACGAGACCCTGCTCGGTGAGCCGCGCTATGTGCCGACGCTGGTCGCCGACAAGACCACCGCGATCACGGTGGTGTACGCGGTGCTTGCGGCACTTTTCCGGCGCGAGCGCAGCGGCGAGGGGCAGGAAGTCGAAGTTCCCATGTTCGAGACCATGGTCTCGTTCGTGATGGCCGAGCACCTGTGGGGCATGACCTTCGAACCGCCGATGGGTCCCCCGGGCTACGTCCGCCTGCTGAGCAGGGACCGCAAGCCGTACAAGACCCGCGACGGGTACGTCGCGATCCTGCCGTACATGAACGCGCACTGGGAGACGTTTTGCACCCTCTCGGGCCGTGCCGACCTGCTCGCGGACCCGCGCTTCAGGACCATGGGCGATCGCACCCGCAACATCGACGAGACCTACGCCGAAACGGCGCGGATCATGGCTACCCGCAGCACCCAGGAGTGGCTCGACCTGTTCGGCGAGACCAGCGTCCCGATCAATCGGGTCAACTCGCTGGAAGACCTTGCGGACGACCCGCACCTGCGAGAGACGGGATTCTGGAAGTTCACGGAGCATCCCACCGAGGGTCGCCTGCGCGGTACGGCGTTTCCGGTGAGCTTCTTCGGCACGCCCGTCGACGAGACGCGCCGCCATGCGCCGCGACTTGGGGAGCACACCCGCGAGTTGCTGCGCGAGGCGGGC
>DATHZW010000037.1:0-8133 GCA_035458405.1 Steroidobacteraceae bacterium
GCTGTCCGGCAAGATCGGCGGCAAGCCGATGTTGCTGCCTGGCAGGCACTGGCTCAATCTGGCGGGGCTGCTGGCGGTGATCTGGTTCGGCGCGCAGTTCCTGGAAGCGCACGACATCGAGACCGGCATGCTGCCGCTCGCGGTGATGACGGCCATCGCGCTGCTCTTCGGCGTGCACATGGTGATGGCGATCGGCGGCGCGGACATGCCCGTCGTCGTCTCCATGCTCAACAGCTACTCCGGCTGGGCGGCGGCCGCGACCGGCTTCATGCTGTCCAACGACCTGCTGATCGTGACCGGCGCGCTGGTCGGCTCTTCCGGTGCGATCCTGTCCTACATCATGTGCCGGGCGATGAACCGCAACTTCATCAGCGTCATCGCCGGCGGCTTCGGCACGGGCGAGGGTGCGGCCCCGGCCGCGGCGGGCGCACAGCCGGCCGGCGAGGTGAGCGCGATCAGCGCGACCGAGACCGCTGAGTTGCTGCGCGATGCCAGGAGCGTGATCATCGTGCCGGGCTACGGCATGGCGGTCGCCCAGGCCCAGCACACCGTGTACGAAATCACCAAGCTGTTGCGCGAGAAGGGCGTGAACGTCCGCTTCGGCATCCATCCGGTCGCGGGCCGCATGCCGGGACACATGAACGTGCTGCTCGCCGAGGCCAAGGTGCCCTACGACATCGTCTTCGAGATGGACGAGCTCAACGAGGACTTCCCGGACACCGACGTGTCGATGGTAATCGGCGCCAACGACATCGTGAACCCGGCGGCCGAAGACGACCCGACGAGCCCGATTGCCGGCATGCCGGTGCTGCAGGTCTGGAAGGCGAAGACCTCGATCGTGATGAAGCGGTCGATGGCCTCGGGCTACGCGGGCGTCGACAATCCGCTGTTCTACAAGGAGAACAACCGGATGCTGTTCGGCGACGCGAAGAAGATGCTGGACGAGGTGTTCGTGGCGCTGAAGAGCTGATCGGGGGGCGCCGGTGCCAGGCACCCGAAGGTGCCAGGCACCGGATCCCTGCTCATTTCTTGGGCGTCTGCACGTCGATCGGCGAGGCGTCCTTCAGCACGGCCATGCCGTCCGCCAGGATCTCCGCCCAGCGGTTGAAGACCCGCTGGAACTCGGCGCGGTTGGTCACGCGCGTCGTCCACATCATGGTTGCGGTCTCGCCCGTGCGGCGCCTGTCCACGGCGCGACCGAGGAGCTGGTTGGTTTCCGCATCCCGCACCTCGAGCGCCATGGTGGCCTCGCCGGCTTCCAGCGTGTAGGTGTAGCTGCGGCCGGCACTCGACATGTTGTCCGGCGCATTGACATACACGTCGACCAGGACCGGGGTCAGGCGCAGCACGTCGGGGCCCGGCACGGTCACGACTTCATAGCCGGCCTTGGTGAACGATTCGGCAAGCGTCTGGGCGAAGCCCTCGCCCATTTCCTGCCGGATCCTGTCCGCGTCCTCGTTGCTCACCCGTTGCCGGGCGCCGGGCGACGAGCGATTGATGTCGCGCTGCCAGTTCTTGCGAAACGAGACCTGGATCGGGTCGAGCATGACCTTCTCATAGATGCGGAATTCGGCTCCTGGCAGCAGGTAGGCGGCGTCCACGCGCTTGGCCTTGACCTTCTGCAGGCCGTCCCAGGTCGAATCCTCGTCGGCCGAGAACGCTGGCGCGACGAGCAGGGCCGCCACTGCGATTCCGGAAAGAAGCTTCTGCAACATATGTCCACCTCTTGGCCTTGTTGTCCGACCGCCCGGCGCCGCCGGACGGAACCCGGTCGCCGGTACCTCGTTCGACCCAGGGATAGCCCGGGCGTTCCGCGCGGGCCCGCTGGATCGGGACCGGCGCCCCCGGGTTCAGGCGTCGGGGCCCGGCATCACGATCCAGAGAATCACGTAGACGAGGATGCCGGGAAAGGCCGCGCTCAGGACAGACAGGATCACGTAGATCGTACGGACCTTGGCGGGCGTCCAGCCGATCCACTCGGCCACGCCGGCGCACACGCCGGCGATCATCCGGTCATGCGATCTCTTGAGCTTTGGCTTGTCGTCTTTCACGCGTCACCTTCCGGGCTTCCCCGCCGCGCCAACCCGCTCAGCGCAGGAGCCAGTTTACCAGCGCCGCGCGCCGCTAGCGCCGACCGCCGCCCCGCCCCGCCTGCGGTGGATGGCCCGATTGCGATCCTTGCCTTGCCTCTGCACGCTGCTCCGGCGTCATCTGCCTCCAGTGTTCCCGCATCCTCTGCCGTTGCTCGGGAGGCAGCTCGTGCCAGCGCTCGCGCAGCTCCTGCCGGCGTTCGGGCGGCAGCGACTGGAAGCGTCGGTAGTCGTCACGAAGCCGCTCCCGTTCCTCCGGCGGCAGGTCGCGGAACCGCTGCCAGCGCTGCCGGATCAGCTGCCGTTCCTCGGGCGGCAGGGATTCCCATTTCCGCCAGCGCTCGAGCGCCCGCTCCCGCTGCTCCGGGGTCATGGACAGCCAGCGCTCCGACCCCGTCACCATGGCCTGTTGCCGTTGCGGCGGCAGTTCGTCCCAGCCGTCCCGGAAGCGTTCGAACAGCTGCTGCTGCTCGACCGACAGCGCATCCCAGGCGACGCCGGGTCGCGCCTCCTGGGCCACGACCGGCCAAGCCGCCGCGAACAGCCAGGCTGCCAGGACGACCGCCAGGCTTCTATTGATCCTCGTCATGTTCCTCTGCCTTTCGATCCCGCGCCGCCCTTGCGAGCGCCCGGTCAAGGTCGCTCGACATCAGCGCGCCGCTCATGTCCTCGTCCACACCCGACTCCTCCGCCAGGAACTCGAGCAGCCCCGGCTGCGCCGCCTGATCGGCCGTGCTGCCCGGCGCCGCAAGGGACGCGCCGAGGACGATCAACAGCGTCCGGGGAATCCTGCCCATGGGTCAGCTGGCGCCGTTTCCGGCGGTGGCCGCCCAGGCGTAGAACTCGGCCTCCTCGCCCAGCATGTCCAGGTCCTCGCCGGCAGCCAGCAGTTCGAAATCCTCGGCGGGGGCCGGGGCAAACGCCGGAGGCGAACGGACCGCGGGTCCCGGTCCGATCCAGAGAGTCACCGCAAGCGTCAGCGCGACGGCCAGTGCGCCGGCCGGAAGCCACGTGCCCGGGCGAAATCCGGGTCGTTCGAGCTCGGCCAGTGCGGCGTGCCGGGCCCGGCTCAGGCGCGAGCGGGTCGCCCCGTCGATGCGCTCGACGCTGTCGTCGAACAACTCCCGCGCACGGGCTTCGACATCCCTCGTGTTGGTGTCCGTATTCACCTCAACGCTCCGCGAGACGGCCCTTCAAGGCATGAACCGCCCGGAAATAGTGTGTTTTCACGCTCCCCTCGGAGCACCCCATTGCCACCGCCGTGTCGGCGACATCCAGTCCCTCGAATGCCCGCAACATGAACGCCTCACGCTGCCTTTGCGGCAGCGCCGCGAGACCCGCCTCCAGGAGCGCCAGCGCCTCGGCGCTCTCGAGCAACTCTCCCGGCCCCCCTCCTGGGTCCGGCGCCTCCTCGATCGGGTCGGGGCGGTCCTCCTGTCCCGGCGCGGCGCCCGGCCACCACGCCATGACCCGCGACCGGACCCGTCGGCGGCGAATGCAGTCGCGGATGCCGTTGTTCAGGATCCGGTAGAAAAGCGGTCTCCACTCCTCCGTCGGCCGGGCGCCGTAGTTCCTGGCCAGGCGGATCATCGCGTCCTGCACGATGTCGAGCGCGTCGTCGTCGTTGCGCACCGCCATCCTGGCGATGCGGTATGCGCGGCGCTCGATGCCGGCCAGGAAGCGCTCCAGCGCCTGCGACTGATCCACCCCGCGGGCCTCCCTCTCGGCTTCACGCCCGGCGGTGCCGATCGCCGGTAACGCCATTTCAAGACTAACAGAGGCCATGCGAAAACCCTGGTTCCCGGGGCCGTGCCAAGAGCCCCGACAACCGCTATAACGTGGCCCCTTGCCACGCGTTGACGTGGCAGGAGCGCGCCGGGCCTTAGACTGGGACCCCGACGCCCGATTCGTCCCCGGAACAAAGAGGCCGTCCCTGAGCCACAAGCCCATTCTGCAGGTCGCCCTGGACGCCCGGCTGAGGCAGACCCTCGACTACCTGCCTCCCGCCGGTGGCGCGCACCCGCCGGTACGGGGAGTGCGTGTCGAAGTGCCGCTGGGCCGTCGCCGGGCGGTGGGCTTCGTGGTCGGCCTCGCCGAGCGCAGCGAGCTGCCGGCCTCGCGGCTGAAGCCCGCACACAAGATCCTGGACGAAGCGCCGCTGTGGGACGAAGAGACCTTCAGGTTGCTGTGCTGGGCGGCCGACTACTATCACCACCCCGTCGGCGAAGTGCTGGCAGCGGCCGTGCCCGCCGCCATCCGTACGGGCGCGCCGTGCTCGGCCGAGATCACGATGTGGCAACTCTCCGCAAGCGGCCTGGCCGAGCTGGTGCCGCCACCCGGGCGGCTTGGAAAACGCCAGCGGCAGCTGGTCGAGCGTCTCCGGCAAGGGCCTGTCGCGGCGAGCGAACTGGCCGAGGCCGGGCTCGGCGACGCCTTGCGCGGGCTGGCCGGCCGGGGCCTGCTGGAGTCTTTCGGCCATCCGGCGCCGGCTCCGGCGCCCGGCACGGGCGACAGCCCCGCGCTCCATCTCACGGATTCGCAACAGGCCGCCTTCAGGGCGCTCTGCGACTCACTGGGCAGCTACACCGCCTGGCTGCTCAATGGCGTGACCGGCAGCGGCAAGACCGAGGTCTACCTGCACCTGATCCAGCGCGTTCTCGACGCCGGCGGAAGCGCCATGGTGCTGGTTCCGGAAATCGCCCTCACGCCGCAGCTGGTCGCACGCTTCCGCGGCCGGCTGACCGTCCCCGTCGTCACGCTCCACTCGTCGATGACCGACACCGAGCGCCTGGCCTCGTGGCGGGCCGCCCGCTGCGGCGCGGCGCCCGTCGTGATCGGCACGCGCTCCGCCGTGTTCACGCCGCTGCCGGGCCTCGGCATCATCATCGTCGACGAGGAGCATGACCCGTCCTACAAGCAGCAGGAGGGCTTCAGGTATTCGGCTCGCGACCTGGCCGTGGCGCGCGCGGCCCGCCATGGCATCCCGGTCGTGCTGGGATCCGCTACCCCCTCCCTCGAGAGCCTGTCGAATGCCGATGCCGGCCGCTATCGCCGGGTGGACCTGCCCGAAAGGACCGGCCGTGCGGGCAAGCCGCGGATCGGCGTGATCGACCTGCGGCATCACGCGGCCCGCGATGGGCTGGCCCAGCCGGTCCTGGCGGCGATCGAGCGCACCCTGGCGGACCGCGGCCAGGTCCTCGTCTACCTGAACCGCCGCGGCTACGCGCCGACGCTGTACTGCACGGGCTGCGGCTGGATCGCGCCCTGTCCCGCATGCGATGCGCGCCTGACGGTCCACATGAAGCGCGCCAGGCTGGTCTGTCACCACTGCGGCGCCGACGAACCCATGCCTTTCGGCTGCCCGAAGTGCGGCAGCGAAGTGAGGCCGGTCGGCCAGGGTACCGAGCGCGTCCAGCACGCCCTGAACGACATCTTTCCCGGCGTAGCGCTGGTCCGGGTCGATCGCGACGCGATCCGCCGGCGCGGCGACATAGAGCGGGCGCTGGAGGAGGTGGCGAGCGGCCGGGCCCGCATCCTGCTCGGCACCCAGATGCTGACCAAGGGCCACGACTATCCCGACGTTACCCTGGTGGCGATCCTCAATGCCGACCAGGGGTTGTTCGGCGCCGACTTCCGCGCCAGCGAGCGCCTGGCCCAGCAGATCGTCCAGGTCTCCGGCCGTGCGGGCCGCGGCGACCGGCCCGGTGAAGTCCTGATCCAGTCCGCCTTCCCGGAGAACCCGCTGCTGACGAGCCTGGTCAAGGAAGGCTACGAGGGCTTCGCCCGGCGGGCGCTGGAAGAACGCGCGGCGGCGGGCTGGCCGCCCTTCTCGCGGCTTGCCCTGCTGCGCGCGGACGGCCCGGACCGCAAGGAGGTCTTCGGCTTCCTGCGCCAGGCGCGGGAACTGGCGACGGACATTTCGGAGGGGGTCCGGATCCTCGGACCCGCGGCGGCCGCGATGGAGCGGCGGGCGGGCCGCTATCGGGCCCAGTTGCTGCTGGAAAGCGCCCGGCGCGCGCCGCTCAAGCGCCTCCTGGACGCCTGGCTGGAGCGCATCGACGCGCTGAAGGCGCCCCGCCGGATTCGCTGGTCGGTGGACGTGGACCCGATCGAGGTCGACTGAGCATTTTAAGCGGTGCCTGGCACCGTACCGGTGCCAGGCACCACAAACGCCGTGCCAGGCACCGAGGCGGTGCCTGGCACGTATTCTCACTGCGCCGGCTTCTGCTGCCCTTCCCGCACCCGTTCACCACGGTGCTTGTGCATGCCGGCCCCCAGTTCCTCGTGCGTCAGAAGCCCGTTGCTGTCGGCGTCAAGCTCGCCGAAGTGCTCCGCCGCCCGCGGCATGCCCTGCCGGGCCTCGGCGAGGTCGATCGAGCCGTCGCCGTTGGTGTCCGCGCTGCGGAAACGCTCCTGGCCGCGAGCCTGCATTCCTTCGTGGAACCTGGCGCGCGCGGCGTGCATCTCGTCCTTGGTGACATGGCCATCGGAGTCGGCGTCGATCTCGGCAAAGCGCGCCGCCATCCGCGGCGCCCCGGCCTCGGCCTCGGCCCTGCTGATCGTGCCGTCGCCGTCCGTGTCCAGCGCCGCCCAGTGCTCGCCGCGGCCCGGGCGCTCCGGGCTGTCGCCCGCCAGGGCCGCGAGGGGGGCGAGGGCCATGCAACCAAGCAATACGACCAGCTTGCACTGTCTCATCCGTACTCTCCTGCCATATGAATCGAGGGGAACTGATGAGTGAAACGCCGCAGCCGTCGGGGCGTTGACAGGCCGGGCCACGCCCGTTTCGGTTAGACTTGCGCGCCAAACCTGCCCGGTCCGCCCGCGTGAAGCACATCATCGAACAACTCGTGGCCTCCGCTCTCGCGGCGCTGCCAACCGACGTCCTGCAGGACGACCTGCGCACAACGACGCCCGTGGTAGAGCGCACTCGCGATCCCGCACACGGCGACTTCGCCTGCAACCTGGCCATGCAGCTGGCGCGCCCTGCGCGCAAGAATCCCCGGCAGCTGGCGCAGGCCATCGTCGCCGCCTTGCCGGCCAGCGAGCTGGTGACCAGGGTGGAGATCGCCGGCCCCGGGTTCATCAATTTCTTCCTGGCCCCGGCCGCCTACGGCGCCGAGATCGGCCGGGTGCTCGAGGCTGGCGACGCCTACGGCCGCGGCAATTCGGGCGCGGGTCGCAAGGCCATCGTCGAGTTCGTCTCGGCCAACCCGACCGGCCCGCTGCACGTCGGCCACGGACGGCACGCGGCCTTCGGGGCGACGCTGGCCAACCTGCTCGCCGCGGTCGGCTGGCAGGTTCACCGCGAGTACTACGTCAACGACGCCGGCCGGCAGATGGACATCCTGGCCGCCAGCGTGTGGCTGCGTTACCTGGAGCTCTGCGGCGAGGGCTTCGCATTCCCCGCCAACGGCTACCGCGGCGAGTACGTCAGGCAGATTGCGGCGAAACTCCACGCCGCGGAAGCCGGGCGCCTTCGCCACCCTGCCGCCGAGGTGTTTGCGGCGCTGCCACCGGACGAGCCGGCCGGCGGCGACAAGGACAAGCACATCGACGCCGTGGTGGCGCGCATGCGCGCGCTCCTTGGCCCGGCGGATTTCCGCAGGGTCTTCGACCTGGGCCTGGAAGACATCCTCGGCGACATCCGCGAAGACCTGGCGGAGTTCGGCGTCAGCTTCGACCGCTGGTACTCGGAGCGCAGCCTTGGCGACGACGGCGCGATCGACCGGGCGCTGGCGCGGCTTGCGGACCAGCAACGCGTCTACGAGAAAGACGGCGCGCTCTGGTTCCACGCCACGGAGTTCGGCGACGAGAAGGACCGCGTGGTCGTGCGGGAGAACGGCCAGAAGACCTACTTCGCCTCCGACATCGCCTACCACCTCGAGAAGCGCGAGCGGGGCTTCGATCTCCTGCTCGACGTGCTCGGCGCCGATCACCACGGCTACGTCGCCCGCGTCCGTGCCGGGCTGGTGGCGATGGGCGAGCCGGGCAACAGCCTCGAGGTCCGGCTGGTGCAGTTCGTGTCGCTGTTCCGCGGGGGTGA
>DATHZW010000038.1:0-4944 GCA_035458405.1 Steroidobacteraceae bacterium
GGCCCCTTTGCCTTGCGGAAGCCCAGCCATTCCGGTACCTTACGCACCCTTTCGCGCCCCCGGCGGGCGCCATGCTCCTTGCCTCACCACGGCTGCATCCCGTGGGAGGCAAACCCGCAAGGAGGTACCAAGATGCGTCACTACGAGATCGTATTTCTCGTCCATCCGGATCAGAGCGAACAAGTGCCGGCCATGATCGAGCGCTACAGCGGCATGATCACCGCTGGCGGCGGCCAGATCCATCGGCTCGAGGACTGGGGCCGTCGTCAGCTGGCCTTTCCGATCACGAAGATCCACAAGGCCCACTACGTGATGATGAACGTCGAGTGCGACGGCAAGACGCTCGAGGAGATCGTCGACGCCTTCCGCTTCAGCGACGCCGTGCTGCGCCACCTGGTCATCAAGATGGACCAGGCGGTCACCGAGCCCTCGCCGATGGCGAAGGCCTCGGAGGAGAAGGAGCGGGGCGATCGTGACGACCGCGGCGACCGCGATGATCGTCGCGATCGCTTTGACCGCGGTGATCGCTTTGACCGCGGTGATCGTGAAGGCCGTGGCGAGTCGCAGGGCGAGCAGCTTGCTGCCGCCGGCGACGATTGATCGGAGGACAGCAAGATGTCGCGTTTTTTCCGTCGCAAGAAGTTCTGCAAGTTCACGGCCGAGGATACCGACCAGATCGACTACAAGGATCTGGCGACACTCAAGGGCTACATCACCGAGACCGGCAAGATCGTGCCCAGCCGCATTACCGGGACGCGTGCGTTCTACCAGCGCCAGTTGGCGGTGGCGATCAAGCGCGCTCGCTACCTGGCCCTGCTGCCGTACACCGATCAGCATTGACGCGGCACGGCCGCGTCGCGGCATGCTCGCGGCGACATGAAGAAACTAGCCGAATGGCTGATAGCCAGGCCGGCGCGCGGCTTGTTCGCCGCGGCGCTACTGGCCGTGCTGTCGCTGTTCGCGCTGCCGGTCCTCGCCTGGTTGCCGGCGGCGCTCGTGGTGCTGCTGCTGCTGGCCAGCGGGTCCGTCATGGCGGGAATGGCCGCGGTCAGTGCGGCACTGCCGATCGTCTGGGGCTTTTCCCCGGTCCTCGGTGCTGCGGGCGGACTGGTCATCGCAGTCGCGGTGCTGGCGCCGGCTTACCTGGCCGGCTCTCTGCTCAATGCGAGCCGCAGCCTGAGCTTCGCGTTCCAGGCAGCGACCCTCGCAGCCTGTGCGCTGGTGCTGCTGGTTCGAGCGCTGCTCGGCGATCCCACCGGGGTGCTGATGCCGCTGCTGGACTATGTTCGCCCGGCCCTGGAAGAGACGGCCCGGGCCCTCGCGGGGATGGGCGTGCAGCGCACTCCCGAGGAGATCGGCGAGGCGACCGCGCGCGTGGCCTGGGCCACGGGCGCCTGGATGCTGCTGCTGCATACGATGATGTCGCTGTTCGCCGGGCTGTGGGCGTTTGGCAAGATCCGGGAACCCGGACTGTTCGGCCGCGAGTTTCGCGCCTTGCGGCTGGGGAACCTGGTGGCGTGGATCGCCGCGGGTTCGCTTGGCGTAAGCTTTGCCACGCAGCTGGCCGCCGGGAGCGCCTGGCAGCCGGCCGAGGACCTGCTGTTCGTGCTCGCATGCGCGTTCCTGCTGCAGGCGCTGGCGGTCGTGCACGGGCTGCGCAAGGCGCAGACCATAGGCACGGCGCCCCTGGTGCTGGCCTACGTCGCGGTCCTGACCGTGCCGATGGTCATGGTAGGACTGGGTTTCGCGGACACCTGGGTCCGTTTTCGGGACCGGTACGGGGCGGGACCCGGGCCGGCGCAAGGTTGAAAGGCGGTCGGCCCGGGATGCCGGGCATGGCCGCCATTGAAGCAATCACCATAGAGACAGAAACGGTGCAATCATGGAAGTAATCCTCCTGCAGAAGGTTGCCAACCTCGGCAACATCGGCGACCGGGTCAAGGTCAAGTCGGGTTTCGGTCGCAATTACCTGCTGCCGAGCGGCAAGGCGACGGTCGCGACGTCCGAGCACATCGCGGCATTCGAGGCCCGGCGTACGGAGCTCGAGGCCAAGGCGGCCGGCGAGCTGGTCGGCGCGCAGGCGCGGGCGAAACTTCTCGAGGGCTTCACCCTGACGATGACGGCCAAGGCCGGCAACGAGGGCAAGCTCTTCGGGTCGATCGGCACGGCCGATGTCGCCGATGCGTGCAAGGCCGCTGGCCACGAGATCGAGCGCTCCGAGGTCCGCCTGCCGGGCGGTCCGCTGCGCATGGTGGGTGAGCACGTCGTCACGCTGCACCTGCATGCCGACGTGGACGTGGACCTGCCGGTGACGATCGTCGCCGAGGAGTAAACTTCGTTCCAGAAGCGGGCCGGCGACGGTCCGCGCGGGTTCAGTCATGGCAGTGGTTCCTTCCCGGCCCCGGAGCGTCGACCACGGTGGTACCGACGCAATTCGCACGCCGCCTCACTCGGCTGAGGCGGAACAGGCCGTGCTGGGCGGCCTGATGCTGGACGCGAACGCCTGGGATGCAGTCGCCGACATCGTTTCCGCGGCCGACTTCTACCGGCGCGACCACCGCCTGATCTTCGAAGCCGTCGCCGAAGTGATCGAGCGTCGCAGCCCCTGCGATGCCGTCACGGTTTCCGAGCATCTCGAACGGAAGGGCCTTTCGGACGAGACCGGCGGCCTGGCTTACCTGGGTACGCTGGCGCGCGATACGCCGAGCGCGGCGAACGTGCGCAGCTACGCAGAGATCGTCCGCGAGCGGGCCATACTGCGGCAGCTGATCGAAGCGGGCGGAGAGATTGCCTCGTCGGCCCTGGAAAGCAGCGGTCGCACGGCGACGGAGCTGGTCGACGAGGCCGAGCGTCGCGTGTTCGAGATCGCCGAGCGCGGCACGCGCTCCCGCGCCGGCTTCCAGTCGGTCAAGGAGATCCTGCCCGCGACGGTCGACAGGCTGGACGCCCTGCACCAGAACCCAGGCCAGATGACCGGCGTTCCGACGGGCTTCAGCGATCTCGACCGCATGACGACCGGCCTGCACCCGGGCGACCTGGTGGTCATCGCCGGCCGCCCGTCCATGGGCAAGACGACGCTGGCGGTGAACATCGCCGAGAACGCCGCGGTCGGGAAGGGCATTCCAACGGCCGTGTTCTCGATGGAAATGTCGTCGGAACAGCTGACCCTGCGCATGATCGCCTCCCTGGGACGGGTCAACCAGGGACACCTGCGCACCGGCCAGTGCTCGGACGAGGACTGGTCGCGGATCAACGGCGCGATCGCGCAGTTGTCGGAGGCACCGCTGTTCGTCGACGAAACCCCGGCCCTGACGCCCACCGAGATCCGGGCCCGGGCCCGGCGCCTGAAGCGCGAGAAGGGACTCGGCCTGATCGTCGTGGACTATCTGCAGCTGATGCAGGTATCGGGCAGCAAGGAAAACCGGGCGACGGAAATCTCGGAAATCTCGCGCGGCCTCAAGGCGCTCGGCAAGGAGCTGCAGGTCCCGGTCATTGCGCTGTCACAGCTGAATCGCAGCGTCGAGCAGCGCACCGAAAAGAGGCCGGTCATGTCGGACCTCAGGGAGTCGGGCGCGATCGAGCAGGATGCGGACATCATCATGATGATCTACCGCGAGGAAGTGTACGAGCCGAACACGACCCGCAAGGGCATCGCCGACATCATCATCGCCAAGCAGCGCAATGGCCCGGTCGGCGAAGTGCACCTGACCTTCCTCGGTGAATACACGCGCTTCGAGAACCTCGTGGCAGAGTCCTACGGCGAAGGCGTCTTCTGAGCGCGGCATGCCGCCGGTCATCCGCGCCATCGTCGATACCACCGCCCTGCGCCACAACCTGGGACGCGTCCGCGAACTGGCCCCGCGGTCGAAGGTGCTGGCTGTCATCAAGGCGAATGCCTACGGGCACGGCATCGTGCCCACCGCGGTGGCGCTGGTAGGCGCCGACGGCTTCGCCGTGGCGCGCATCGAAGAGGGCATCGCCCTGCGCGCCGCGGGCCTCAGGCATCGCGTCCTGCTGCTCGAGGGCGTCTTCGGACCGGAGCAGCTGCGGCAGGCGGCCGACTACGACTTCGAGATCATGGTCCACGACCCCGAGCAGCTTGCGCTGCTCGAGGCGCATCGAGCCGACCGGCCGTTTCACGCCTGGCTGAAGATCGATACCGGCATGAACCGTCTCGGCTTCAAGCCGGGGCAGGTCCAGGCGGCGCTGTCGCGCCTGGCCACCTGTGATGCGGTGGCCAGGCCGCTGACCCTGGCCACCCACCTCGCCTGCGCGGACGAGTCCGACGGCGCCCGCACGCGCGAGCAGCTGGCGCTGTTCGGCAGCCTGGTCGCCGGTACGCCCGGCGAGCGCAGCATAGCCAACTCGGCCGGGCTGATCGGCTGTCCGGAGTCGCGCGCGGACTGGGTGAGGCCGGGGCTCATGCTCTACGGCGTGTCGCCACTTCCGCAGCAAAGCGCCGAGTCCCTCGGGCTGCGGCCGGCGATGACGCTGACCAGCCAGGTCATCGCCGTCAAGGACATCGGTGCCGGCGAGCGCGTGGGTTACGGGGGAAGTTGGTCGGCGTCGCGCCCGACACGCCTCGCCATCGTCGCGGCGGGGTACGGCGACGGCTATCCGAGGAACACCGCCTCGGGCACGGCGGTGATGGTGGGTGGCCGACGCGCCGAGCTGGCGGGGCGCGTCTCGATGGACATGATCGCGGTCGACGTCACCGGCCTGCCTCCCGTCGCGGTGGGCGACCCGGTCGCCTTGTGGGGCCCCGGCGTCCCGGTGGAGGACGTGGCCCGCGCGGCGGGAACGATACCCTACGAACTCGTCTGCGGCGTCAGCCAGCGGGTGCACCTCGACGTTCGCTGAGCGGCGGCAGGGCGGGCCGCCGCCCGGTCGGATTGTTCGCATGGAATGTGCGGCGTGGTTGTGAGTAACTGGGGCAGGGCGGTA
>DATHZW010000039.1:0-4449 GCA_035458405.1 Steroidobacteraceae bacterium
ATCGGCACCTTCATGCTGATGTACGCCTTCGACCTGTCCCTCAACATCATGTCGCTGGGCGGCATCGCGCTGGCGGTCGGCATGCTGGTCGACAACGCCGTGGTCGTCCTCGAGAGCATCGTGCGACATCGCGAGCAGGGACTGGCACAGGCGGACGCGGCCCGCGAAGGCACGCGCGAGGTGGCAACGGCCGTGACCGCCGCCACGCTGACGTCGATCGCGGTGTTCTTCCCCATGGTGTTCATCAGTGGCATTGCCGGCCAGTTGTTCAAGGACCAGGCGCTGACAGTGACATTCGCCCTGCTGTTCTCGCTGGTCGTCGCCATCACCCTGGTGCCGATGCTGGCGGCCGGCAAGCCGGCCCCGGCGGCAGCGCCTGCCGCCGCCCCGCTGGGGCGCGTGTCGCGCGGCTTCGCCGGCCTCTCCCGCGCACTGCGCCGGATGCGCGCGGCGACCAGCAAGGGCTTTGCCTGGGCGCTCTCGCCTGCCGTGCGCATGACCCAGGCCGCGTATTCGGCGGTTGAGCGCGTATACGGCCCGGCGCTGAATTGGGCGCTGGCCCATCGCGGCCGCGTGCTGGCCGCCGCCATCGGCGTGCTGCTCGCCACCGCGGCGCTGGTGCCGCGACTGGGCACGGAGCTGATCCCGCAGCTTTCGCAGGGCGAGTTCATCGTCGACCTGCGGCTGCCCCCGGGCACGCCGCTCGAGGAGACCGACCGTGTCGTCGCCGCGGCGCAGGCCCTGACTTCCGGCCAGCCGGAGGTGGCGCAGTCGTACTCGGTGACCGGCACGGGCAATCGGCTCGACGCCAACCCCACCGACGCCGGCGAGAATACCGGCCGCATCTCGGTGACCCTGAAGCCGGGCTCGAACCGCGACGACGAGAACCACGTTATCGGCAACCTGCGCGGCGGTCTCGGTTCCCTGGCGGGGGTTCAATACCAGTTCAGCCGCCCCGCCCTGTTCACTTTCGCCACCCCGCTCGAGGTCGAAATTGCCGGCTACGACCTCGACAAGCTTCGCGAGGCCGCGAGCAAGCTGCGTGTCGCGATGGAGCAGAGCCCCCGTTTCAGCGACATCAAGTCGACGGTGGAGTCGGGCAGCCCGGAAATCCAGATCCTGTTCGACCAGGAACGTGCGACGCACCTTGGACTCGAGGTCCGGGACCTGGCGGACCGCGTCGTGTCCAGCGTCAGGGGCGACATCGCGACGCGCTACAAGTTGCGTGAAAAGAAGATCGACGTGCTGGTCCGCAGCGTGGATACCCGCGCCGCGTCGGTCGAGGAGATCCGCGGCCTGATCGTCAATCCGGGCAGCGCCCAGCCGGTGCCGCTGTCGGCGGTCGCCGATGTCCGGCTCGCCACGGGGCCGGCGGAAATCCGGCGCACCCGCCAGGAGCGCGTCGCCATCGTTTCAGCCAACCTCGCCTCCGGCGACCTCGGCTCAGCGGTGACCGAACTGGAGCGCATCGTGGCCAGCATCGAGGTCCCCGCCGGAACCTCCGTGAACGTCAGCGGGCAGAGCGAGGAAATGAACAACTCGTTCCAGTCGCTGCAGTTCACGCTGCTGCTCGCCGTATTCCTGGTCTACCTGGTCATGGCTTCCCAGTTCGAGTCCCTGCTGCACCCCTTCGTCATCCTGCTGACCATCCCGCTGGCGCTGGTGGGGGCGGTCTGGGCCATGTACCTGACGGGAACGACGGTCAACGTCGTGGCCTATATCGGCGTGATCATGCTCGCCGGCATCGTCGTCAACCAGTCGATCGTGCTCATCGACGCGGTCAACCAGTTCCGCGGCCGCGGCATGGACAAGCACGCGGCAATCGTCGAGGCCGGCCGCGTGCGACTGCGCCCGATCCTGATCACCAAGCTGACGACCGTGCTGGGGCTGATGCCCATGGCGCTCGGCCTCGGCGAGGGCGCCGAGATCCGCCAGCCCATGGCCATCACGGTCATCGGCGGCGTGGCCATCTCGGGGTTCTTCACCCTGCTGGTGATCCCGGTCGTGTACTCGATCCTCGACCGCAAGCGCTTCGGGAAGCAGGCAGGCGAAGCCGCGCCGTCGCTGACCGCCCCGGCAAGCCAGGAGGCCTGAGCCATGGTGCACACGGACTTTGCGCTGCGCAGGCCGGTCACCACCCTGATGGTCTTCGTCGCGGTGTCGCTGATCGGGATCATCTCTGCCGCGCTGCTGCCGCTGGAGCTGTTTCCCGACATCCGCTTCCCCGGCCTGCAGGTCCGCATTCCCTACGCCGGCTCCACGCCCGACGAGGTCGAGGAGTTGATTGCGCGCCCGGCCGAGGAGGCAATCTCGACGCTCTCCGGGATCAAGGAACTCCGCTCGACGTCGACGGAGACCGGCGCGGAACTGATCGTGCTGTTCGACTGGGACCGGGACCCGGCGGCCGTCGCCTTCGAGGTCAGGACCAAGCTCGAGTCGATCCGGCACTTGTTCCCGCCCGCCGCCGACCGCATCCAGACCAACCTCTTCGCTGCCGGGGACGCCCGCGTGGTCGCCGTGCGCCTTTCCGGCAAGGAGGACCTGTCGCGCCAGTACGAGATGCTGGAGCGATACCTCAAGCGCCCGCTGGAACGCATCGACGGCGTCGCCCGCGTCTCGCTCGAGGGCGTGGAGCCGCTCGAGCTGCGCGTGCTGGTAGACCCCGTGCGGGTCGCCGCCTACGGCGTGGACGTCCGGATGTTGCGCCAGAAGCTGGAGCGCGCCAATTTTTCGGTCAGTGGCGGCGAAATCACCGAGGCCGGCGAGCGCCTCTCCGTCCGTCCGGTCGGCGAGTTTCGCGACCTGGCGGACGTCAGGAACTTCCTGGTGCAGGACAACGTCCGCTTGAGCGATATCGCCGAAATCAGCATGGTCAGCCCGGAACTGGCTGTCGGCCGGCATCTCAACGGCCGGCCGGGCGTAGGTCTCGACGTATTCAAGGCGACCGGCTTCAACATCGTGGACGTCGCCGATCGCGCCATGGCGGCGATCGAGAAGGCCCAGCAGGTGCCGCAGTTGCAGGGCATCGACGTCATCGTCCTGCTGAACCAGTCCGACAACATACGCATGTCGCTGCGCGAGTTGCGCAATGCCGGCCTGATCGGTGCGGCGCTGGCGCTGGTCGTGCTGTTCACATTCCTGCGGGACTGGCCGACGACCCTGATCGTCAGCATGGCCGTGCCGTTCTCGCTGGTCATCACCCTGGCCGCGATGTACTTCCTCGGCTTCTCGCTCAACATCCTGACGATGATGGGGATGATGCTCGCCGTCGGCCTGCTGGTCGACAACGCGGTGGTGACGACCGAGAGCATCTTCCGTCACCGCCAGCTGAACCCCGACCATCCCATTGCCGCGACCCTTGCCGGCGTGCGCGAGGTCGGCACCGCGGTGCTGGCCGGCACCCTGTCCACGATCATCGTCTTCCTGCCGATCGTGTTCGGCGAGAAGAACCAGATGTCCGTGTTCATGGTGCACGTGGCGGTGCCGATCGTGGTCGCGATGCTGGCGTCGCTGCTGGTGGCCCAGACCATCATCCCGACGCTGACCGCCCGCTTTCCGTCCCCACCGCCCGTGAAGGCCGGGTCGCGCTTCGCCCGCCTGCAGGACTGGTACGAGCGCAGGCTGGACTGGGTCCTGCAGCATCCGCGCAAGACGGCCGGCCTGGTCCTCGTCGTCCTGGTTTCGCCGATACCGCTGTTCGCCACCGGCCTGCTCAAGGTCGACATGTTTCCCCAGGATGCCTCGGACCGGCTGCAACTGCCCTATCACATCGAGGGCAGCTACCCGCTCGCGCGCGTGGAGCAGGCGGTCGACCGCGTCGAGGCCTACCTCGACCAGAACAAGGAGCGTTTCGGCATCGACCTCGTCTACAGCTACTACACGCCGGACGACGCGGCGTCGGTCATCAGGCTGAAGCCGCGCGACGAACTGCCCATGGAACCGCGCGACATCATGGCGCAGATCGAGAAGGAGATGCCCGAGATCATCATCGGCAAGCCGAGCTTCCGTTTCGAGGAGAACCAGGGCGGCAGCACGGGATTCAGCATGCAGCTGTCGGGCGAGTCCACGCTCAGGCTGGTGAGCCTGTCGCGCGACCTGGTCAGCCGGCTCTCACAGATCAAGGGCTTCGACTCCGTGCGAACCACTGCCAAGTCCGGCGAGCAGGAGTTGCAGGTCACGGTCGATCGGGCCCGCGCCGCGCAGCTCGGGCTGCCCACCTCGGTCATCGCGCAGACGATCGCCGCGGCGATGCGCGGCGACAAGCTCAAGGAATTCCGGTCGGCGGACCGCGAGGTGCAGATGCGGCTGGCGTTCCGGGCCGACGCGCGCCAGACGGTCGAAGACCTGGCGGCTACGCCCCTGTTCTTGCCCAACGGCGAAAGGACCACCGTGGGCACGGTCGCCAGCTTCCGGGTCCAGACGGCCGAGCGCTCGATCGAGCGCATCGAC
>DATHZW010000040.1:0-2428 GCA_035458405.1 Steroidobacteraceae bacterium
CGCCAGGGCCATCCTGGGAATCTATGCGAAGGAGACGGGGCAGGGCATGCTCTTCCAGGACGAGGAGAGCGGCCCGCCGCCTCCCTCGGCGCCGTCGCCTGCTGCCGGCGGCGGGACCAAGCCGAAGCTGCGCGTCGTCAAGTAACGGCCCGCGCCGCGGGCGCCGGGTAAACCCTAGAGGCTGAAGGCCGCGCGGATCAGCCGGCAACGCAGGTCCCCGGGCTCGCCGTCCACCTCGACCACGTCGAAGCGGGCGCGAAGCCCGGCAAGCGCCGGGCGCAGCCGCAGCAGACCCTGCGCGGCGCGCACCAGGCGCCGGCGCTTGGATGCGGTGATGCTGGCCGCAGCGCCGCCGAAATCCCGACGGGAACGGTAGCGAACCTCGACTATCGCCAGCACGTCTTCCTCGATCGCCACGATGTCCAGTTCGCCCAGGCGGTCGCGGAAATTGCGCGTCACCAGGCGGTAGCCGGCGCGCTCGAGGTAGCGACAGGCGGCTTCCTCCGCCGCCTGGCCGACGGCGAGGTGAGCGGCCCCCGGTTTCACGGTCCCGGGCCGGGACCGGTCTGCAACAAGAGCTTCGGTTCGCCGTTTTCGACGCGGACGAAGTCGAGCTGCCGGTGAATCCGTCCGGAGGCGTCGAGGCTGAGCCGGCCCGTCAATCCGGCCACCGGATTGCCAAACGGGTTGCGGCGGCGGGTGAGTTCGGCGGCGATGGCGTAGGCGTCATATCCGAAGGCGTACAGGCGGCTGCGCGACAGGGAACGATCCGGCCAGGTCTGCCGGACCGTCTCCCGCTCCAGGGCCGCAGGCCCGGCGCTGTCGATGACCCAGGGCATGTCCGGAAAGACGACGCCGTCGAGGTCGTTGTTGCCGCTGCCGCCCGGCTCGAAGATGTCGGAGGTCGAGTACACCGGCAGGCTGCCGGCGTAGTTGAAGCGCAGCTGCGCGCGGATCAGCCTGCCGCCGACGGACTGCGCCGCGACGAAGATGAACTGCGCGTCCTGCCGGTAGACCTGCGTCGCCTTGCCGCTCTCCGTCTCCGCCGGGCGCAGCTGGAGCAGCGCGCCGATCAGGTCCCTGAAATCGGTGGTGCCGGAGGCGTAGACGCTGCGCGCCACCAGCGTGCCGCCGGCGGCGACCAGCTCCTCGTTGAATGCGGCCAGGACCCGCTGCCCCCAGTCGTTGGCGGGAACCAGCGCCACGCCGCTGGCGAAGCCGTCGGCGACCGCGCGTCTTGCCGACTGGCGCGCCTCGTCCTCCGGGGACAGCGCGAACTGGTAGAAGTCGCCCGGCGTCACCGTGCCTTCGGGCAGGAAATTGAGCGCCAGCGTCTTGGCGCGGCCGTCCGCGATCGACGCGAGCCCCGCCACCTCGTCGCGTGTCAGCGGGCCGACGACGATCCGCGCGCCGTCGCCCAGCGCGGCGAGATAGGCGCTGCCTGCGTCGGACGCGGCGACGTCGTAGAGCCTGACTTCCGGGCGCGTCCCCTGCGGCTGCTGGTAATAGGCGCTCAGGAACCCGTCGCGGACGGCCTGGCCCGCGCCGGCGGTGCGCCCGGTCAGCGGCAACAGCAGGGCGATTCGCGAGGAAGACTCGATCGCGACCGCATGGCGTTCCAGCAGCTCCGGCCACAGGGCGACGTTGGCGGGATGTGCGGGATATCGCAGCCGCCATGCCCGCAACTGGCCAGCCGCCACCGCGCCGCTGACGGCCGCGTCGGCCTCGATACGGCCCAGTTCGAGCCAGCCGGCGACGACCGGGTCGCTTCCGGCCGGCGGCTTGACGCTGGCGCCTTGCCGCGCCGCCGCCGCCACGCTGTCGACGATCAATTTCTGGTTGGCCAGCCTGGCCTCCGCGGCGCGCAATTGCGCGTCGCGCGATACCAGCGTCACGACGGCCTCGGGAACCCTGCCGAGCGCGAACTGGACCCGCGCCCGGGTGGCGAGCGTGGCCGGGTCCTGCGAGGCGCCGGCGCCCTCCAGCAGCGCCAGGGCGCGATCGGGCTGGCGGGAGAGGAGGGCGATCTCCGCCATCAGCCGGGTTCGTTCCTGCGCGTCCGCGGCAGTGACCGGCTGGGTGAGCCTGGCGAGCGTCCGCTCCATGGCGGCACTGTTCCCCGCCGCCAGCCATTCCCGCGCGGCGGCGAGCCAGAGCCCGTTCGCGCGGGCCTGCGGCGCCGCGACGGCGGCCTGTTCCCAGGACTGGGCGGCGGCGGCGTGCTCTCCGCGCCCGGCGAGCTGCGCGGCGCGCGACTCGATGGCGCCGGCGGCATCCGGCCTGACGCCGACGCCGGGTTGGCAGGCAGCCATGATTGCGCTGAACCGAATGAGCGCGGCGAGCCGCGGCAGGTTGCAGGAGGCTTGCATCGCGTTACGCCCTTGGCGAGGATCGTGACGCCGCAGTGGGCGGCCGGGAGCATCATTAT
>DATHZW010000041.1:0-3186 GCA_035458405.1 Steroidobacteraceae bacterium
GGCGGCCACGGCGATCGGGGCGCGATTGAAGCGTCTCGGCGTCGACTTCGACTTCGTCGAGCGCCCTGACGGCTGGGACTACGTCGGCACCGGCTCCCGCAGGGGCGAGCTCCCATTGCCGGGCCTGGCCGGCGCGGCACAGCTGGCCAACGCGGCGACGGCGCTGGCGGTGCTCGAGGCGGCGGAACCGCGGCTGCTGGTGCCGGACGATGCCGTGCGCGCGGGCCTCGCCCGGGCGCGGCTGGCCGGCCGTTTCCAGGTCGTTGCCGGCAGTCCCGTGTGGGTGCTGGACGTTGCGCACAACGCGGACGCGGCCAGGGACCTGGCGAAGGGGCTCTCGTCGCCGCCGCACACGGGGCGCACCTTCGCCGTCTGCGGCATGCTGGCGGACAAGGACACGGCGGCGGTCGCCGCGGCGATGCGGTCGGCCGTCGACGCCTGGATCGCCGTCGGCGTCGACGGGCCCCGCGCCCTGGACGCCGATGCCCTGGCGGCCAGGATCGAGGCCGTGGTCGACGTCGCGGTCGTCCGTGAGCCCGACGTCGCGGCCGGCTGCGCCAGGGCGCGCGAGATGGCGCGTCCCGGCGACAGGGTGGTGGTCTTCGGCTCGTTTCACACGGTCGGGCCGGCGCTCGAATGGCTCGGCCTGTCTGCCGAGGCAGGCTAGAATGGCGGCACTTCGGGTGCCTGGCGACAACTGATGGAAACTGCGGTCAAGGAGCGCCTGATCGGCGCCGCGGTGCTGGTCCTGCTGGTGGTGCTGGTCGTGCCCGCCCTGCTGTCGGGGCCGCGCGAGCCGCCTCCGCCCGATCCTGCCGCCCAGGGCCCGATCCGCAGCGTGGAAATCGACATGGGCCGGTCGCGACCGCTGAGCGAGCCCGACGAACCGCCGCCGGCCGATCGGGACCTCGTGCCGCCGGCCCCCTCCGGCCTGCCCGAGGTCCCCGCCCAGGGCCCCTCGGGATCCGCGGACCTTGCCGATACGACGCCTCCCGCAACCGAAGCCGTCGCACGGCCTCTCCCGGCCGACACGGTCACGCCGTCCGCCGCAGCCCAGCCGGCCGACGCGCCGCCGGATGCGCCGCCGGCCACGGGTCCGGAGTCCGCCCTGCCCGGCGCCGGCTGGGCCGTCCAGCTGGCGGCGCTGTCCAACCAGGATTCCGCCAGCAAGATGGTCTCCGACCTGAAGACTCGCGGGTACGCGGCTTTCATCCTCGAGTACCGCTCAGGCGGCAAGGTCCTGTATCGCGTGCGCGTCGGGCCGGAGGCGCAACGGGAACGGGCCGTCGCACTGGCGGCGAGACTGGAAGGCGAGGGCTTCAAGACGACGGTGGTGACGCATCCTTGAGGCCGCCGTGGCCGGTCGCGTCTGCGTCGCGGGCAGCTTTGCCGCGCCGCGGGCCAAGCTTGGGGTAGAATCGCGGCGTCTTCTACCTGGAGCGCGACCCGCATGAACGGTGCCGACTACCTTTTCATCGGAATCCTCCTGGTATCGCTGACGCTCGGCGTCGTCCGTGGCTTCGTCAGGGAGGCGATCTCGCTGCTCGTCTGGCTGGCCGGGTTGTGGCTGGCGTGGCACTACGCGTACCTGCTCTATCCCTACCTCGGCGGCGCCCTGGGCGCTCCCGGCCTGCGCGAATGGCTGGCCCGCATACTGCTGTTCGTGGCGATCCTGTTCCTCGGCTCGGCGCTGGGCGCCCTGGTCGCCTACCTGCTGCATCGTTCGTCGAACCTGGCCGTGACGGACAGGGTGCTCGGCGCGCTCTTTGGCACGGTACGGGCGCTGGTGGCGATCGGCATCTTCGTGATCGTCGCGCAGGGGCTCGACCTCGACGGCGAGAAGTGGTGGAAGTCCTCGCGACTGATGCCCTACGCGGAACATGCGGCGAACTGGCTGGAACGTTACGCCGAGCCCGCCGTCGAGCCGCTGCTCGACGAGGTCTCCGGCATGATCCGCGGGTAGGCCCATGTGCGGCATCGTCGGCATCGTTGGCCAGTCCCCGGTTAACCAGCGGATCTACGATGCCCTGACGGTGCTCCAGCACCGCGGCCAGGACGCCGCCGGCATCATGACCGAGCGCGACGGCGAGCTGTGCGTCCGCAAGGACGTGGGCCTGGTGCGCGACGTCTTCCACCAGCGGCACATGCTCCAGCTGGCGGGCAACGTCGGCATCGGACATGTCCGCTATCCGACGGCGGGCTGCGACCGGGCGGACGAGGCGCAGCCGTTCTACGTCAACTCGCCGTTCGGCATCGGCCTCGGCCACAACGGCAACCTCACCAATGTCGAGACGCTGTCCGAGGACATCGTCCACGGCGACCGGCGGCACCTCAACACGAGTTCCGACTCCGAGGTGCTGCTCAACGTCTTCGCCAGCGAGCTGCAGAAATGCAGCGGCAGCCGGCTCTCGCCACAGGACATCTTCGGTGCGCTGGAGGCGCTGTTCCGTCGTTGCCAGGGCGGCTTTGCGGTGGTCTCGCTGATCGTCGGGCACGGCATCGTGGGTTTCCGCGACCCCAACGGCATCCGGCCGCTGGTGCTCGGCCGGCGCGAGACGCCGCGCGGCCTGGAGTGGATGCTCGCCTCCGAGAGCGTGGCGCTCGACATGCTGGGCTTTCGACTGGTGAGGGACGTCAACCCCGGCGAGGCGGTCTTCGTGGACAAGCAGGGACGCCTGTTCAGCCACCAGTGCGCCCCCTGCCTGCGCCATACGCCCTGCATCTTCGAGTATGTCTACTTCGCGCGCCCGGACTCGATCATCGACAACATCTCGGTGCACAAGGCGCGAATGCGCATGGGCGAGAAGCTGGCCGAGAAATTGCGGCGGCTGCGGCCGGACCATGACATCGACGTGGTCATCCCGATTCCCGACACCAGCCGCACCAGCGCCATGCAGCTGGCGGCCGCGCTCGGCGTGCGCTACCGCGAAGGCTTCGTCAAGAACCGCTACATCGGCCGCACCTTCATCATGCCCGGCCAGGAGATGCGCGAGAAATCCGTGCGCGGCAAGCTCAACGCCATCGAACTCGAGTTCCGCGGCCGCAACGTGATGCTGGTGGACGACTCGATCGTCCGTGGCACGACCTCGGCGCAGATCATCGAGATGGCCCGCGAAGCCGGTGCCATCAAGGTGTATTTCGCCTCGGCAGCCCCCCCGGTGCGCTACCCCAACGTCTACGGCATCG
>DATHZW010000042.1:0-2628 GCA_035458405.1 Steroidobacteraceae bacterium
CTCGACGAACTGGCAGAGGCCGCGGAAGCCGCGGTGGCGGACCAGGGGGTACCGCCGGGGCGGATCCACAGCGAGCGCCGCCTGTTCATCAAGTACGCCGGCACCGACACGCCGCTGGAACTCGACTTCGATGGCCACGAGCGGCTGGTGACCGCGTTCGAGCAGCGCCACGAGCGGGAGTTCGGCTACCTCAGTCCCGAAACGCCCCTGGTCGTGGAAAGCCTACTGGCGGAGGCCATCGGCGTCACGGACACGCCGCCGGAGCCGCTGCCGGCCGTCGCGGCGCCGCAGGCGCGGGCCCGCGACAGCGCGCGCGGCCGGTTCTTCACCGACGGTGCCTGGCACGACTGCGCCATCGTCCACTGGCGCGACCTGGCCGCCGGCGAGGACCTGGACGGGCCGGCCATCGTCATCGAGCCGAACTCCACGGTGGTCATCGAGCCGGGCTGGCGCGGCACGCTCGGCAGCGCGCGCGAACTCGTGCTGGAACGCCGGGTCCCGCTGGATCGCCGCCACGCGATCGGCACCGATGCCGATCCCGTGCTGCTGGAGATCTTCAACAACCTGTTCATGTCCATCGCCGAGCAGATGGGCGTCGCGCTGGAAAAGACGGCCTCCACCATCAACATCAGGGAACGGCTGGATTTTTCCTGCGCGCTGTTCGACGCCGGCGGCGGCCTGGTCGCCAACGCCCCGCACATGCCCGTGCACCTCGGCTCCATGTCAACGAGCGTGCGCACGGTGATCGAGCGCAACCCGGACCTGCGCGCCGGCGATGTCTACGTGCTGAACGATCCCTATCACGGCGGCACCCACCTGCCCGACATCACGGTGGTGGCGCCCGTGCACGTGGGCGATCACCCCGCGCCGCTGTTCTACGTCGCCGCCCGCGGGCATCACGCCGACGTCGGCGGCAAGTCGCCCGGGTCGATGCCGGCCGACTCGCAGACGGTGGAGGAGGAAGGCGTGCTGATCGACAACTTCCGCCTGGTCCGCGGCGGCAAGTTCGACGAGGCCGGCCTGCGGGCCCTGCTGGGCCGGGGTCGATACCCCGCCCGCAACCCGGACCAGAACGTGGCCGACCTGAAGGCGCAGGTCGCCGCCTGCCGCCGCGGCATGCGCGAGATCGAGCGCATGACGACGGACTTCGGGCTCGAGGTCGTCCAGGCCTACATGCGCCACGTGCAGGACAACGCCGAGGAAAGCGTACGGCGGCTGATCGACGCGCTGCACGACAGCGAGTTCGCCTGCGAGACCGATGGCGGATGCCGCGTCGCGGTGAAGATCCGCGTCGACCGGCCCGGGCGCAGCGCGACGGTGGACTTCACCGGCACCAGCCCCCAGCAGCCGTCCAACTTCAACGCCCCGTCGGCGGTGACGCGAGCGGCCGTGCTGTACGTCCTGCGCTGCATGGTGGACGAGGAAATCCCGATGAACGAGGGCTGCCTGCGGCCCGTCACGCTGGTGATCCCGGAGCGTTCGATGCTGTCGCCCGAGCCGCCCGCGGCGACCGTGGCCGGCAACGTCGAGACCAGCCAGATCATCACCGACGCGCTGTTCGGCGCGCTGGGCGCCCTGGCCGCCGCGCAGGGCACCATGAACAACGTCACCTTCGGCAACGAGCGGTTCCAGTACTACGAGACGATCTGCGGCGGCGCGGGCGCCGGGCCGGGATTCGACGGCGCCTCGGCGGTGCACACCCACATGACCAACTCGCGCATGACCGACCCGGAGGTGCTGGAGTGGCGCTTCCCGGTGCGGCTGGAGGAATTCTCGATCCGGCGCGGCACCGGCGGCGGCGGGCAGTGGCGCGGCGGGGACGGCGTGGTTCGCCGCCTGCGTTTCCTGGAGCAGGCCCGGGCATCCATCCTGAGCGACCGCCGAAGGGTCCAGCCCCACGGGCTGGCCGGCGGCGAAGCCGGCACCTGCGGCCGGAATGCGGTGGAACGCGCCGGCGGCGGCATCGAGCCGCTGGAGGGCTGCGATTCGCGCGAAATGCGGCCCGGCGACGTGCTGGTGATCGAGACGCCCGGCGGCGGGGGTTACGGGCGGGCGGATGGCGGATAGCGGATAGGAGGATGCGGGATCGTGAGTGGTGAGTCGTGAGTCGTGAGTTGGAAGAAGGGTCGGCAGGCGGTCTGCTGTCGTCACCCAGCCATCCAGTGGCGTCTGGCGGCAGGTGCCCCCCTGCAACCCCTGACCCCCGACCTACGACTCACCACTCACGACTCACTTTCTTCCCATCCGCCATCCGCTATCCGCCATCCGCTTCTCTTGGCACCGGCCCCCCGATGCCTTATAGTTCCGCGCCTCCCAGGGGCCGGATGTTCGGCAAGCGGGTGCTTAGCTCAGCTGGGAGAGCGTCGCCTTTACACGGCGAAGGTCGCAGGTTCGAAACCTGCAGCACCCACCAGTCATGGAGCGGTAGTTCAGTTGGTTAGAATACCGGCCTGTCACGCCGGGGGTCGCGGGTTCGAGTCCCGTCCGCTCCGCCAACTTTTCTGAGTCATCAGAAGCCAAGAGGCCCGGTTCTACCGGGCCTCTTGCATTATTCCTCCAGAAGGCGACTAACGGATCGCCGCAGCGGTGATCTGGACGCCGTGAGCGGAACCGTACTCCGGCCCTTCT
>DATHZW010000043.1:0-2955 GCA_035458405.1 Steroidobacteraceae bacterium
AGGCACCTACCCGTCCCCAAGGGGGACGGGTAGGTGCCTGGCACCACTCATTTACCTGCGTGCCTTTCCAGCGCCCAGCGGACGTGCTCGCGCACGGCCTCGTCGGGGTGGTCGCTTCGTGCGCGCAGGGCGGAGGTGACCTCCGTGCTTGTCGGCGCATTGCCCAGGGCGATGGCGAGGTTTCGCAGCCACCGGCCGTAGCCCAGCCGGCGCAGCGCGCTGCCTTCCGTGCGCTGCAGGAACTCGGGTTCCGTCCACCCGAAGAGGTCCACCAGCTCGGGGGCGTCCAGGCCATTGCGTGTCTTGAACCCCGGGTCCTGGGCCTGGCCGGCAAACTTGTTCCACGGGCATACGAGCTGGCAGTCGTCGCAACCGAAGACGCGGTTGCCCATGGGCGCCCGGAATTCCTCCGGGATGACGCCGCGATGCTCGATGGTCAGGTAGGAGATGCAGCGCCTGGCGTCGAGCTGGTAGGGAGCGGTGATCGCCCCCGTAGGGCAGGCCGGCATGCACGCGCTGCAGCTGCCGCAGTGATCCGTTCCGGGCACGTCCAGCGGCAGCGGCAGGTCCGTGAAGAGTTCGCCGAGAACGAACAGCGAACCGGCACGCGGGTTGATCAGGTTGGTGTGCTTGCCGATCCAGCCGAGGCCGGCGTTGCGCGCCAGCGGCTTCTCGAGCACGGGCGCAGAGTCGACGAAGGCGCGATAGCCGAAGGGGCCGATTTCAGACGCCAGCGCGTCGGCCAGCTTCTGCAGCCGCCGGCGCACGATGTGGTGGTAGTCGCGGCCGAGCGCATAGCGCGCCACGTAGCCCTTGCCGGGACTGGCCAGGACTTCCTCGGCCGGGGTCGCGTCGGGCGCGAAGCAGTCCATCCGGAAGCAGATGACGCGCAGGGTGCCCGGCACGAGTTCGGCAGGCCGGCTGCGGCGGCGGCCGTGCCGGGCCATGAACTGCATCCCGCCGTGCCGGCCCTGGGCCAGCCACTCCTCCAGTCGTTCCTCGTCCTCGGCGAGGTCGATGCCGGCGACGCCCAGCTGCTGGAAGCCGAGGCCCCGTGCAAGTTCGGCAAGGCGCGACTTGATCGCTTCGAGCTGGGATGTGGAGAAGTCCTGCGTCATTCCCCGGCACGGTGGCTGCGGCGGGGCCAGTATAATCAGGAGCATGAACACGCTGCCGCGCAACGTATTCTCCGCCGGGCAGGTGCGCGCGATGGACCGCTACGCCATCGAGCGCCTCGGCGTTGCGGGGTACACATTGATGACGCGCGCCGGGGAAGCGGCGCTCGACCTCCTGGGCGAGAGCTGGCCTTCGGCGCGCCGGCTCGCCGTGCTCTGCGGGGCCGGGAACAACGGCGGCGACGGCTACGTGCTGGCGCGCCTTGCGCGCGCCGCCGGGTTGAGCGTCTCGACTGCGGCAATCAGTCCGGTCGAAGGGCTGACCGGCGATGCCGCACGCGCCTACGCCGATTTTTCAGCGGCGGGCGGCGTCGCCGCACAATTCAGCCGGGAGATCCTCGAGGGTTGCGATGTGGTCGTCGACGCCCTGCTGGGCACCGGTCTCGACCGCGATGTCGTTGGCGCCTTCGCCGAATGCATCGAGGCCGTCAATGCCTGCGGCAAGCCCGTGCTGTCCCTCGACCTTCCCTCGGGGCTGAACGCCGACACCGGGCGGGTCATGGGCTGCGCAATCCGGGCCGACCGCACGATTACTTTCGTCGGGCTCAAGTCAGGCCTGTTGCTGGGCGCGGCGCCCGATCACGTCGGACGGCTGTCCTTTGCGCGACTCGGGATCGACCAGGAGGTCGCGGAGGGTCCGCCCGTCCTGGTGCGGGCGGGTCCCGCCGAGGTGGCCAGGGCGCTGCCCCGGAGGCAGCGCGGTGCGCACAAGGGCGATTGCGGTCGCGTGCTGGTCGTCGGGGGAGGCGCGGGCATGCCCGGCGCCGTGCGGTTGGCCGCCGAGGCGGCGTTGCGCGTCGGGGCGGGCCTGGTCACGGTCGCGACACGCCCCGAAAACCTCGCGGCGGTGATCGGCAATCGTCCGGAGATCATCTGCCATGGGGTTGAATCGGAAGCCGCTGCCCGGCCACTGATGGCCGCGGCGGACGTGGTCGCGATCGGGCCGGGGATGGGCCAGTCGGACTGGTCGCGTGGCCTGCTGGAAGCGGCCCTGGCGTCCGGCAAGCCGCTGGTGGTGGATGCCGATGCGCTGAACCTGCTGGCCCAGTCGCCCTGGCGCGGCGCCCAGTGGGTGCTGACGCCGCACCCGGGAGAGGCCGGAAGACTGCTGGGATGCACTGCCGCCGCGATCCAGGCCGACCGGCTCGCGGCCGTTCGAAACCTGGGCGAGCGATATGGCGGCGTCATCCTCCTGAAGGGCGCCGGCACCCTGGTTCTCGGCACCGGCGGCCAGGCGTGGGTCTGCGACGCCGGCAATCCCGGCATGGCCACCGCCGGCATGGGCGACGTGCTGACCGGGGTCATCGCCGGCGTGGCGGCCCAGTGCCGGGACCTGGAACTGGCAGCGGTTGCGGGCGCCTGGGTCCACGCCCAGGCCGGCGACCTCGCCGCGGCGTCCGGTGTGCGCGGCCTGCTCGCTTCCGACGTCCTGGCGCAGTTGCGGGCATGCGTGAATCCAGCCTGACCCTCGCACTCGAGGACGAGCAGCGCACCATCGCCTTGGGTGAAGCCCTGGCGCGGGCGGCGCCGGAGGGTCCGTCGGAGCTTCTCGTGACGCTTGCGGGCGAGCTGGGGGCGGGCAAGAGCACGCTGGCGCGCGCCATGCTGAAGGCGCTGGGCGTGACCGCCGCGATTCGCAGCCCCACCTACACGCTCGTGGAGCCCTACGAGGCGGGGGGGCGCAAGCTTCTGCATTTCGACCTGTACAGGCTGGGCGGGGCCGACGATCTCGAGGCGCTGGGCTACCGGGACCTGCGATGTGGCAGTGCGATCGCCCTGA
>DATHZW010000044.1:0-3300 GCA_035458405.1 Steroidobacteraceae bacterium
AATCGCTTCAGTATTGTTTGGGTCAGTCTTTCGATTCTGCGTGCCGTCGGGTCTTCCTCGATTTCACGGCCGACCATACGCCATTCACCCGTCAGTTCGGTTTCGTCTGGTCGTAGCTTCATGGACCAACCACCTCGATTCTTGCGCCTACTGGAACCGGACCGTTTGGTATTACGAACTCCCGTGCGCCGCCACGAGTCCGTCCGCCCTCAAGAAAGCCCACATTCGTTCGGAAGACGGGTGACGCCACTCCTGAGGACGGGGTCGGAAAGCGAATGACTGTAAACGTCTCGGAGCTGGGGATTGTAAGGCGTCTCGCCAGTTCAGCGGAGTTCAGCCCAGCGATGTCCTCTGCCGCCACGACACAGACGTCCGTCGCTCCCGGTCGGCCGAGCGTCGTCAGCGTGCGCTCGCCGGTGACAACGCGCGCGAGTTCCGTCGGTATAGGGCTCGCGGCCACCCTTGTCGCCTGGGTCGCGGCCGACCCGCGACCAAACAGGAAGACATCTGCAGTCATGGCACCCCAGAAGGCGACGGCGCTTACGTGGTCGCCATTTGCAAGGGCAGATGCAGCCTGGCCTGCGTAGTACCAGCCCGGCACGAGATCGAGCGATGCGCGCCCAAGCCCAGACCAGGACTCCAGGGATCGCCAGTCTGCTTGGCCTGGTGCAACAGCCGGAGGAGTTGAGCCCGCAGCCTCCCGTCGGCCGGCGCCTGCACACGCCATCGCCGAACCGTCCTGGCCACAGGGGTCGCGTTGAGCCGCGGATGCGGCCTGGCCATTCGATCCACTGCGCCAGAGCTGGTAGGCCGCCGAGGAGCCGCCCAGGCCACGACCTTCGCGAAGGCCCGTCACGGTGACTCCCTGGCATCTCCCATCCGGCCCGTGCATGCAGCGGACTTCCTCGAGCCCGCTCGGGTCAATCACGGACAGCGGATTGTTCCAGGCGTAGGAATAACGGTTCAGGTCCTGGCCGTAGTAAGGATCCTGGATCACGGGATCGGCACTGAGGAAGCGTGCGATCACCGGGTCGTAGACGCGCCCGTTCATGTGGACCAGGCCGAGATTGTCCAGATGCTCGTGCCCGGTGAAGCCATCGCGCGTCGTCGAGCGAATGGCGGCCCAGTCCGAGGTCGCCAGGTACATCGTGCCGTCATTGCCCCGACGCCGTCCGAAAGCGTCGAAGCTTTCCGACACGATGGCGGCACCGGTCGTACCGTCGACGATCCGGTCCGTGCTGCCCAGATGGTCGTGCGTCCGATACCAGGTTCGGGCGGGGCTGCCATCGCCATACCGGAGGTGAATGGCGATGGTGCCGGCAGGGCCCTGCACATAGTGGCGCCAGACGGTCGATCCGCCCCGCATGACCTTCTCGACCAGTCCACCGACGTAGACGGTCGTCTCGTTGCTGCCGGCGCTGGTCGCCACCTGTTTCCAGCGATTCCGCAGCGGACCGTACCAGAACTGGCTCAGGTTGCCGCCCGGCGCGGCCAGCGTCCTCGGCAGGTTGTAGCTGTACCAGGCGATGCTTGAGCCGTTGCGGCTGGTCATGTTGCCGTTGGCGTCGTACCCATAGGAGTGCGAGCCCGCCTTCGTCACCGCATGACGGCGGGTGGCGTCATAGCTGTAGCAGCCCGACGCCGTCTGGCAGACGTCCGATTTCCACAGGATGTTTCCCAGCAGGTCGTAACCCAACGACACACTGGTGGCGCCGTTGAGCATCGTCGCGTCGAGACGATTTTCGGCGTCGTAGCCGAAGGTCTCGTTCAGGTTGCGGCTCCGGTCCCGGCGCTCGAGCAGGTTGCCCGCCGCGTCCCAGCGATACGAGAGATCCTGGGCGGGTGCGCCGCCGCCCGCGCTCGCCCAGCGGTACTCGATCAGTCCCGTCAGCGGACTGAATCCCGACACGACCCTGACGGCTGCGCCAAGGGTCTCGTCGATTACGTTGCCCGCCGCGTCGGTTGCCCCGAGTCGCCAGAGCGCAGTGCCCGGCGCCGACCGATCCACGATCCGCACCGGCTGGCCCTGCTCGTACTCATAACCGACCTGCAGCCGGAAGCCGGCGGTGCTGGCCGGGTAAGTCAGCGTCTCGAGCTGCCCGGCGGCATCGTAGGCGTAGCTGAACTCGTACGCCGCGTCCGAACTGATCCGTCGTGAGGCCAGCCGCGCCAGCGAGTCATAGATATAGCTCTCGGAATAGCCGGGGCTCGAGACGGCAGCGAGTCGGCCGACGTTCCTGGCCGCCCGGGACGCGCCCCAGGTCCACCTCGTCACGCCCTCCGTTTCCATGCGACTGAGCGGCCGGCCCAGCAGGTCGTAGGAAACGGTCGTCGTCTGCGCCTTGGCATCGGTCCACGCCACGACCTCGCCCAGCGCATTGGGGAAGATCGACCAGGCGCCCAGGTCCATGTCGAACTGGCCGGTCTTCATTCCGCGGACGTTGTAGGCGATCTTGCTGGTGGTGTTGCCGAGAGCGTCGTCGACCCGGAGCAGCTCGCCGAATGCACTGTGCTGGTAGCGCGACGTCCCCCCCAGCGCATCGGTCACGCTGACCAGGTCGCCCCAGGCAGTCCAGCGCCGCGTGGACTGGTGGCCCAGGCCATCGGAGCTCGTGACGGCGAGCGCATCGTGGTCGTAGCTGAGCGAGCGTTCGACCGATCCACCCGCGGATCGGAGTGAGGCGGCCGTCAGTCGACCGAGGCCGTCATGGTCATAGTGCCAGCTGGCGGGACTCGAGCCGCCGGACCAGTACGGGACCGAGCGGCTGGCAACGCGCCCGTGGCTGTCGAAGCCCACGACCTCCTCGGCATAGGCGCCACCCGGCATGCGGGTGGCAACGCGCAGGCTGCGATCAAATCGATCGACGTCCGTGAGGATCGAGCGGGTGAGGCTGCCCGCGGCGTCCTGCTCATCGTGCCTGAGGCTGTACCGTGCGCGCGGGTCGCATTCGGCCCCGCAACTGGCTCGGCTCCATGTCGAACGGGTGCCATCCGGGCGGGTCTCCCGCAGGAGCCTGCCGAAAGAGTCGTACGCCCAACGAGTCGTCAGGCCATTGGTGTCGGTCAGCGAGACCGGCACGCCGGCGCCTTCCTCCCAGGCAATCGCCGTCGTCTCGTACAACGGGTTCGTCAACGCAACCGGAAACCGCCCGCGCGCGTCCCAGCCGACAGTCGTGATGCGCGGCGCCATCCCCACACCCGTGACCGTGCGGCGGGAATTGTTGCCGAACGCGTCGTAGGCAAGGTCGATGGTCACCTGCCAGCGCGGGTCGCCCGGCTCCACTTGCTGGCGTGTCAGGC
>DATHZW010000045.1:0-4197 GCA_035458405.1 Steroidobacteraceae bacterium
GCCCGGAGGTGCCTGGCACGTGCCTGGCACCTCCGGGGTCAATCCCGCTTGAGCAGGTCGGCCAGCTGGCCGAAAGGCTGGTAGGTCGTGGCCGCCGGTTTCGAGTCGTCCGGGGCCGAGGGATCCACGGACCGGGAATGCTCGTTGTCGTGGCAATAGATGCACAACAGTTCCCAGTTGCTGCCGTCGGACGGGTTGTTGTCGTGGTTATGGTCGCGGTGGTGGACGGTCAGTTCGCGCAGGTTTGCCCGCGTGAACTCACGGGCGCAACGCCCGCAGATCCACGGGTAGATCTTCAATGCCTGCTCGCGATAACCCTGGTCGCGCAGCAGGCGATCCCGCTGCGCCTTGGCGACCAGGCGGTCGAGGCTTGCAGGATCGGGCTTGCCGCTGCGGCTGGACATGGCGGATATCCTAGCGGAGACCGGGAGCTGCCAGGCACTAACTGTGCCTGGCGCCCCTGATGATTTAACGTGTCGGGATGATCCGTCCCGCGCCATGCCTGCTGCTGTGCCTCGCCCTCGCCGCCTGCGCCAGGGAATCCAGCCCCGAAGACGAGGTCCGGGCGGTCGTCGCCGCCGCCGAGGGAGCCGCCGAGGCGCGCGACGCCTCGGCGCTCTTCGAGCTGATCGCCCCGGATTACCAGGACGCGCGAGGCAATGCGGCCGAGGAGATCAGGCGCCATGTCCGCGGCTACCTGGTGACCCACCAGTCCATCCACCTGCTGACGCGCGTGGACGAAATCGAGATCCTCGCCAGCGACCTGGCGCGCCTCCGGGCCACGGTCGGCATGCTGGGACGCGAAGCCGGCGCGGAGTCCTCCTGGGACCTGGCCGGCGACGTCTACGAGTTCGACGTCACGCTTGCCCGCGAACGGGGCGAATGGCTGGTCACCCGTGCGGAGTGGCGGCGCGCGCTGGCAAACTAGCGAATCTGCCTGGCCGTGGCAGGCCGCCAACGGGAATGCTCATGATTGCTCAGCTGCTGGAAGGCGCGATCCTGGTGGCCCTGACCGTCGCCATTCATGGCGTGGTGCTGGGCGGGTGCTTTCGAAGGCTAGGCCTGGGCCAGGGAACCAGGAAGCGCTCGATCTTCCTGGACACCTGGCTGCTGTCCCGCCTGGCCATCTGGGCCGTGCTGGCTCACCTCGCCGAGATCGCCCTGTGGGGGGTCTTCTATGACTGGCGGGGCATCATGCCGAGCGCGGAGATCAGCTTCTACTTCAGCGCCGTGACCTACGCAACCATCGGCTACGGCGACGTGGTGCCGCCCGAGAACTGGCGGCTGCTGGCTTCGATGGAAGGTCTCACCGGGATCCTGATGTGCGCCTGGTCCGGCGGTTTCTTCTTCGCGACCGTCGCCCGCCTGTACGCCCTTCAGCCATCCGACCGGTGATCGTGCCGGCCGTAGTGGCAGCGCTGCGGGAGGGCATCCCCGCGCCACGGCGTCAGAGTCGCGCAAGCGGGGCCCGGCGCCGAAGCCAGCGCGGCGGCCGCCTGGAGCCTGGCGTCAGTCGAGGACCTCGTTCCAGAACGATTTCATTTCCTGCCAGGACTCGCGGTCGACGGTCTCGTTGTACTCCAGCGGCAGGTTGTACTTCTGGCCGTTCTCGGTCGCGTCCGGGTTGGTGAAGCCGTGCTTCGCGCCCGGGTAGGCGACGAACTTGTAGTCGACGCCGAGGGCGTCCATTTCACTGCGGAATCCGGCCTGCTCTTCCGCCGAGACGAAGGCATCGTCCTCGCCGTGGCAGACGAGGACCCTGGCCTTCACGTCTCCCCTGGTCGCCGGGTGGGTCTTGCCGAGCGACCCGTGAAAGCTGACGACCCCGCGCAGGTCGAGTCCGAGGCGCGCCGCGTGCAGGGCAAGCGCGCCGCCGAGGCAATAGCCCATGGCGCCGAGGCGGCTGGCATCGACTTCGGGGCGCCTGCCGAGCTGGTCCACGGCGGTGCGCACCTTGGCGCCGGTCGTGTCCATGTCGGCGAAGAGGCCGTTCATCAGTTCCGCGGCCTCGGTCGAGTCGGCGGCCGTCCTGCCGCCGCCGTACATGTCGGCCGCCAGCGCCACGTAACCAAGCTCCGCGAGCTGTCGCGCGCGGCGCTTCAGGTATTCCGTGACGCCCCACCATTCGCTGAAGACGACGATGCCCGGCCGTGGGCCCGGCTGCGAGGCGTCCCAGGCGAGGTAGCCGACGAGGCTCGCCCCGCCCGCCGTGTAGGTCACCGTTTCCGTCTTGATATCCGCTGCCATGTGACGTCGCCGCCTTCGCGTGCCCGATTGAGGCTAGCAGTCAACCCTCAGCGCCGGGCGCTGTCAACCCGTCGACCCGCCACGGCGGGAAACGACGGTTTTCGCCGGCGTGAAACAGCACGATCACGTTGCCGGCAGGGTCGCGAAGGCGTGCCTCGCGCCAGAGCCAGGGCTGGTCCTTCGGCTCGTGGTCGAACTCGAGGCCCCGATGCTTGAGACGGGCGACCGTCGCGTCGAGATCCTCGCACTCGAAGTAGACCTCCGTTCCGTCGCTCCCCGCCGGGTGCCCGGCGAGCTCGACGGAGAAAGTCGCGCCGCCGTCGGGACACTCGAAACGGACGTAGCGCGGCCGGCTGTCGACGATCAGCCGGAAGCCGAGGCGCTCGTAGAATTCCGCGCAGGCAACGACGTCGCGCGACTTCAGCGTGACCTGGTTCAGTTTCATCAGCGGAGCTTACTTCAGGCGAGCGCCGCGGAGGTGCCAGGCACCGTCGGTGGCACCGTCGTTACAGCTTGCGGTACTCGTCGAACTCGACGGAAATGTCAGTGGTCACGTTGAACATCGTGAACATGCTCAGGCCCAGGTGGACATCGGTCCTGCGCAGCAGCCTGGCACCCGTCGCGACATCAGGCGCGAAAGTGTAGATGACCTCAAAATGCTTCAGCCGCGCCAGCAGGTTGCCTACCGGCTCCTTGAGCCTGAGGATGGCGCGCTTGACGTAGGGCGCGCCCTCCCCGGTCTTGGCGACTTCGATCGTGCCAATCATGCGTTCGGCAGTCTCCTCGTCGACGCCCAGGTGCAAACGCCCGATGTAAAGGCCATGGTCGTCCCCCTGGGGCACGAACCTGTAGATGACGGTGGCATCGTCCTCCGAGACGGTCTCGATGATCGCGTCCTTCAGCATGATCGCCGAAAGGTCGCCGTAGAGGAGTCTCCGGGCCTCCTCCTCGCAGGGATCCTCCTCGTCGGCCTTGTCGTCGGCCGCCGTGACCGAAACAACGGTGCACCGCTCGCCCGCGGGCCTGGAAGGATCCCACCGGGTCACCGTGACAGTGGCCGGTTCGTCGAGGGTATGGAGCGTAACGGTCTGGCGGAAGGCCCACCCGTCCTGGGTGTCGAGTTCCGCCCCTTCGAGCGCCCTGGCCAGCATCGCCGGCTGCGTCGTGTCGGCGGCGACCGCATCGCGCGACGGCTGGCCGATTAAAGGCAGCAATATCAGGCAGATAGCAACGGCTTTCAGGTTCATGTAGGGTCCCTCCCCAACGTCAGGTCTCAATGTATAGTGTACTACAACACCATAACAGTCAAATCTTCCCACAGCCCCGGCATTCAGCCTCTCCTGGCGAAGGCCCCGACGCGTCTCACCCGCGTGGCCCTCCCGCAGCCATGCTTGCACGGCACCTGCCGCGAGGACAACCGATAGAATCCGCGCCTTCGAGGAGGTGCCTTGATGCTGTGGACCGTCCAATTCCGCCGGGTTTCGATCCCTGTCTGCCTGGCGGCCCTGCTGCCCCTGGCGGCTTGCCAGCAACCCCCGGTCCGCGAACCGCCGTCGCCGCCGGCCGCGCCCGCCTGGACCGCCGGCGTCGCGGCGGCGAACCCCTATGCCGTCGAGGCGGGCCTCGAGATCCTGCGTGCCGGCGGCAGCGCAGTCGATGCCGCCGTCGTGGTTCAGGCCGTGCTGGGCCTGGTCGAGCCGCAGAGCTCCGGCATTGGCGGCGGCGCGTTCCTGATGCACTACGAGGCAGCCACCGGAAGAATCACTGCCTTCGACGGGCGCGAAACCGCGCCAGCCGGCGCGACGCCCGACATGTTCCTGAACCCGGACGGCAGCCAGATGAAATATTTCGAGGCCGTCACCAGCGGCCGCTCGACCGGCGTGCCGGGCGCCGTGGCCATGCTGGGTGCCGCCCATGAACATTTCGGCAGGCGACCGTGGAATGAGTTGT
>DATHZW010000046.1:0-2695 GCA_035458405.1 Steroidobacteraceae bacterium
CGCTGAACATGATCATCGAGACGATCCAGGTGCTGGTCGTCTACCCGTTGTTCGCGCTGACCTGGACGCACCTCATCGACACGCCCCGGTGGAACACGATGATCGGCCACATGCAGCAGTCCGCCGAAGCGCACCGGGGCAGCATCCAGCGTTTCGGCATCCTCGGCCTGTTCGTCTTCGTCTTCACGCCGTTCTGGATGACCGGCCCGGTCGTCGGGGCCATCATCGGCTTCCTGATCGGCCTGCGCGCGCGGACAAACCTGGCCGTAGTGCTGACCTCCACCTGGGTGGCGATCGCCGTCTGGGCGCTGCTGCTCAACGAACTCAACCGCTGGGCCGCGGCCTACAACCGATACGCTCCCTTCGCCCTCGTACTGGCGCTGATCCTGCTGGCGCTGACCGGCCGACTGATGAAAGGACTGCCTCACCGGTCGGTCAAAAGGCCCTGACCAGCGGCCAGCCGGCGCCGGGCCCTGAGCGGCGCTTCATTGACCGGGTTGGTAGTCCTTCACATCCATTTGCCACAGCAGGAATGCGTAGACGTCCGCGGTTTCGCCGAGCGCCTGCGAAACCGTCGAACCAATCCCGTGGCCTGCCTGGTCGTCCAGGCGCAGCAGGACGGGACGACCACTGGCGCTGGCCTTCTGGAAGCGTGCCGCAGCCTTCAGGCTGTGCCAGATATCGACGCGCGGATCGTTGATGCCGTGAACGAAGATTACCGCCGGATACTTGACACCGTCCCGGATGTTCGAATAGGTGCTCATTGCCAGCAGGCCCTTGAACCCCTGTGGGTCAGCCACGGTGCCAAACTCCGAAATGTTCGTGACGCCGTTGGCGCTGAATTCCGCGCGCAGGGTGTCGGTCATGCCCACCTGGATCACGCCAACGCGAAACAGGTCCGGCCGCTCGGTGATCGCCCTTCCGGCGAAGATGCCGCCGGCACTGCCGCCCCGAACCGCCAGCTTGCCGGGAGACGTGTAGCCCTTCGCCACCAGGTACTCGGCACAGGCAATGCCGTCCTTCCAGGTATTCGGCTTGTTGGCGCCTGTTCCGGCATCCCGCCAGGCGCTGCCCAGTTCTCCGCCGCCGCGGACGCCGGCTATCGCCAGCACGGCATCCTGCTCCAGCCAGACGTACAGGCTCGTGCTGAAGGTCGGATCGGTACTGATCCCGTAACTGCCGTAGCCATAGACGACCGTCGGCCTCTGACCGTCACGGGCCAGCCCCTTGCGGTAGAGGATCGTCAGCGGAATCTTCACCCCATCGTGGCTGGGCACCATGACCCGCTCGACGACGACGTCCGTCAGGGAGCGGATGCTGCCCGGCTCGGCGAGACCAGTGTCGTCGGACTTGCCCGTCCTGGCATCCCAGACGAGCACGCTCGGAGCGTCGACCCATGATGTTGCGTACACGATCGCGCCGGAACGCAACTGGGCCCGGTCCCCATAGAGTTCCACGGTACCCTCCACAGGCAACTTTACTGGCGCCGGCGCCAGGCCTTCATAGGGGGCACGGACAAGCTCGGTACCGAAGGGGTTGCGAAGCTGGAAGTAGATGGCGTCCCTCCCGAGCGAAAACCCGGCAATGACCCCGGCTTGCTCCGGCACGACATCGACGGCCTTGCCGAGGACGGGCTCCCGCAGATCTAGCCGCGCTATCCGGAATCGCGGCGCTGCCGAATGCGTGTACAGGTACAAGTCGTTACCCCGGAGCGCTACGTCCGCGATTTCATCGGACGTACTTGCGATCCGCACCCAGGGGGCGTTGTCGCGGCCAAATTCCGCCAGCGGCAGGACAAACAAATTGTCGTCACGCTCAGTCGTGTCGTTGCTGACCGCGACGACAAATGGGCTGCCAGGTTGAAAGAGCAGGGAGGCGTTGTCCAACCGGCGAAGTTTCAATTCCGGCAGCAAGGCCGCGCTGAAGACCGGCTTGGCGCTCGAGAAAGGCTTGCCCAGCTGCAGGGCGTATACCACGGAATCCAGGTAGCGCTCCGTGTCCGGCATCGCAGCGGTGAGTTCCTTCCGTCGGTTGAAGACGATTGTCTTGCTGTCCGGCGTCCACGAAACTCCACCATGCGGTACACGCGGGATCGGCTCACCGACCTCGTCGCCGGTGGCCACGTCCATGATGTGCAGCGACGCATCCTCCGAGCCACCCGCGGACACGCCGTAGGCCAGGTAGCGGCCATCCCAGGATGGCGAAAAGTAGTTGACTGCGTGGGGGACGCCGGTTTTCGCCTGCAGGACTCCCGGATCAACCAGCAGTCGTTCGCTGCCTGCGAACCCGTCACGCAGGTACACCTTGAAGACATTCTGGCCGATGCCCCGCTTCATGTAGAAAAGGCGCTCGCCCGGGCATTCGATGATCCCGGCCACCGTGGCGGCACGCTTGCCCTGGAGATCGACGAGCCGCTTGAGCAGATCCTCGCGGCCTGGAATGGCGTCGAGCGTCGCTCTCGCGTGGGCGCTCTGCGCCTTCATCCAGCCCGTCACCTCTGGATCCGCGACGTTCTCGAGGTAGCGGTACGGGTCGATCACCCTGGTGCCGAAATGCGTCTCGACGACGGGCTTCTCGGCAATTGGGGGAGCCTCTGCTGAGACCACCGCAGTGACGAACAAGAGACCGGTAGCAATCGCGGCCAGGCGGATGCGCGACATCATTTCATTCTCCTGTCAGGACGCCCCGCGGGCAT
>DATHZW010000047.1:0-2001 GCA_035458405.1 Steroidobacteraceae bacterium
CGGTGGCTGCCCGATCAGGTCGATACCCGACTTGATGTAGAGCGACGGCACGCCTTTCTTGGCCAGGCTCAACTGGTCTGACCGGTAGAAATGGCCTGCCTCGGGGTTCGCATCCGGCGACAGCACGCGCTTCTGCCGGGCTGCGGCCGCGGCCAGCCTGTCCTCCAGTTCGGACGCGCCGAAACCGATGACCTGGATGTCCCGAGCGCGTCCGAGCGGGTACAGCGAGTCCACGTTGATGACCGCCGCGGTCTTCTGCAGCGGAACCAGCGGGTGCGCCGCGTAGTACTCGGAGCCGACCAGGCCCGACTCCTCGGCGGTGACCGCCAGGAACATGACCGACCGGGCCGGCGCCGAGAGCTGCGCCCGGAAACCCTGCGCGATGGTCAGGATGGCCGCCACGCCGGTGGCGTTGTCCTGCGCGCCGTTGAAGATGGTATCGCCGCTGAGGGCGAGCAGCCGGCCGAAGTGATCCCAGTGCGCCATGTAGATCACGTACTCGTCGGGACGTTCCTTGCCGGGCAGGTACGCCGCGACGTTCGGAGACGTGGCGTGGCGGATGGCGTTGCGGACGCCCGCGGAGGCCTTGAGGTCGAGGGGAACGGGCACGAAGCCGCGCACATGCGCCGCCTGCTGCAGGGTGCCCAGGTCCTGGCCCGCCAGCGCGAAAATCTCCCGGGCGCGATCCTGGGTGACCCAGCCCTCGATGGCGCAACGCCCGGCATTGCCGTCCGGGGGCTCGGCGTAGAACCGCGGCCCGGTCCAGCTGTTGCGCACCACCTGCCAGGGATAGGCCGCCGGCGCCGTCTCATGGATGATGATCGCGGCCGCCGCGCCCTGCCGGGCCGCCTCCTCGAACTTGTAGGACCAGCGCCCGTAGTAGGTCATCGCCCTGCCGTTGAACAGCGCGGGATCCCGCGTGGCGAAGCCGGGGTCGTTGACGAGGATCAGTGCGGTCTTGCCGCGCATGTCCAGGCCCGCGTAGTCGTCCCAGCCGTACTCCGGCGCCACGATGCCGTAGCCGACGAACACCACGTCGCTGGCCGGCACGTTGGCCGCCGGCTGCACGCGACGCGTGCCCACGACCATGTCGTCGCCCAGGGCCAGGTCCAGCTTCCTTCCGCCACGCTCGAACGCCAGGTACGAGGCGCTGGCCATCGCGGTGATCTCGACCAGCGGCACCTCCTGACGGAAGCTGCCTCCGCTGACGGGCTGCAGCCCCAGTTCCAGGAACTGCTGCTCCAGGTACTGGACCGTCTTGCGTTCGCCGGCGCTGCCGGGTCCCCTGCCCTCGAACTCGTCCGAGGCCAGCTTCTCGACGTGGCCGCGATAAGACTGCTCGGTGATGGCACCGGCGGCGGCCTCGCGGGCGGTCCTGGCGGCATTGCAGCCAGCCAGCAGGCCCAGGCAGGCCAGAATCATCGGTATCCTGTAGATCATTGGCAGCGACTCCGCGTGTGGATTCCGGAACCAGTGGCCGTCCCGGAGGTCAGATCATCAGATCGAGGACGAGGGCCAGTACGACCATGCGATGGCGGCAAGCGTGGCCCACATCACCCCCTGGGCAGCCCAGCGCCAGGGACGGTTCTTCTGCAGGCTCACGAAGGCCACCCCGCCGACCGCCGCCAGGATGCCGAAAAGCACGATTCCCCGCAGCAGCGGCGCATACTCCTCGAGCAAGGCGGGGTGGTCCGACGAGACGGCGAGGAACACGATGAGAACCATCGCCAGCACGCCGGCGATGGCGACCGCCGAGCCAAGCAGTACGCCGGTGAGGAAACCGAGTGGACCCATATCGCGAAATCCCTGAAAGTGGCAGCGTGACGCCGGTACTTGATTGCCCTGGGCCCCGCATCTAGCCTAGGACGACTGTCCGGTGCCCCGGACCGAGGATTGTAGCAACCCATGAGCGAATCTCGCAGGCTTCCCGCAGTGTCCTGGGCCAGGGTGGCGCTGGCCTGCTGCGCCATTGCGGTCGGCGCAGCGATCGTCATGGGAACG
>DATHZW010000048.1:0-2983 GCA_035458405.1 Steroidobacteraceae bacterium
AGGGCAGGTTGTAGGTGGGATCCTTGATCGGTGCCGGTCGCTTCATGGCGCGAGTCTGCCACATCTGGCGCCGGTGGCTGCCACGGCGGACCTGCTCTCCTTGCCCGAGCCGACCTCTGCCGGACGGGCGGCGCGGGCGACTGCGGCGCTTGATCGGGGCGCCCGGGCGAAATCCGGGCCAGCGCGGCCGCACGGCTCACCGTTTACCATCGACCGGCCGCCAATTTAGGTACTCACCACGTTTCGTTCCAGGCCTCGCGTTGGCCCAATGGCTTGCGGGGCGCCAGGAAGCGCCATCGGCGTCAGCTACGGCGTCCGGGAGGGTTTAATGAAACTCCATGGCTTCCTGATCCTGTCGGCACTGGCGGCGGCGCTGGTGGCGGGCTGCGCCTGGATGGACTTCTACGGCGGCGGCGGGCGAGTCCGTGAAGGCCAGTCCAGCAACGTGGTCGACTTCCTCTATCCTGACGGCGAGATTCCGCCGCCCGCGAGCGACGTGATCCCGACCCTCAGCTTGCCCTTGCGCGTCGGCCTGGCCTTCGTGCCGGCCCAGGCCGGCCGCTCGGAGGCCTTGACCGAGTCGCTCAAGGGCGAACTCCTGGAGCGGGTCCGCCAGGCTTTCGTGCAGGAGCAATTCATCCGCGAGATCGAAATCATCCCGGAAGCCTACCTGCGTGGCGGCCGCGGCTTCTCGACGCTAGAGCAGGTGGGGCGGCTCTACGATCTCGACGTCATGGCGCTGGTCTCCTACGACCAGGTGGCCATGTCTGAGGACAAGGCGTCCTCGTTGCTCTACTGGACCATCGTCGGCGCATATGTGATCAAGGGGACACGCAACGAGGTGCAGACCTTCGTCGACACCGCCGTGTTCGACCTGCCGACACGCAAGCTGCTGATGCGCGCCCCCGGTACCGACAGCGTCGTGCGCTCGACCACGCTGGTCGAAAGCCCGCAGCAGATGCGTCGCGCCGAGGAGAGCAGCTTCGGCCGTGCAATGGATGACATGACGATCAATCTGCAGGTCGAACTCAGGGACTTCGAGGAACGCATCAAGACCGAAGGCGTGGCGCGGGTGGCGCAGCGGGATGGCAGCGGCGGGGCGGGCGCTGTCGAATGCTGGTCGCTGCTCGCGATGGCAGGGCTCTGGGCGGCCCGAAGACTCAGGAAGCCGGCCTGACCCGCGCCGCATCGAACCGCAGACAAAAGAAAGGCGCGTAGAAAACGCGCCTAAGCTATTGAAATGGTGGGCCATGTAGGACTTGAACCTACAACCAACGGATTAAGAGTCCGCTGCTCTACCAATTGAGCTAATGGCCCATTCTTCCAAACTGGGGCGAGCGATGGGACTCGAACCCACGACGGCCGGAATCACAATCCGGGGCTCTACCAACTGAGCTACGCCCGCCATCAAAAAAAACCGCCTCCGGTTGCGACCCCAGACTGGCGCGCCCGGCAGGACTCGAACCTGCAACCGCCGGCTTAGAAGGCCGGTGCTCTATCCGGTTGAGCTACGGGCGCACGTGGATCGCCCGCGGCGCCGCCAGATCCTTGGTCGGGGCAGAGGGATTCGAACCCCCGACCCTCTGCTCCCAAAGCAGATGCGCTACCAGACTGCGCCATGCCCCGCCAGTGGACTGCCGGATGCACCCGCGCCGACACAAGCCTGCACGGGGCCGGAGAGTTTACGGGCGGCGCTGCGGGGCGTCAATTTTACGCAACGGGCATCCGGCGCGCCCTCGCCCGCCGCTCCGGCGAACCCTGCCGCGGGGGCGGGTACGCCCACGCCAATGCGGTAACATCCGTACGCAAGAACTCCCGAAAAGCAACGCTGGAAAGACTCCGCAATGGCTGGAGCTCAACAAGCCGGTTCACGCAGGCAGGCCAGGGGCCGGCCCCGTGGACGCGCGGTGGATCCGGCGGCCCTGGCGGAGCTGGAGAACCTGCTGGCGGGGCGTAGCCGCAACCGTGACCAGCTCATCGAGCACCTGCACGTCCTGCAGGATCGCTTCGGCCACCTGTCGGCCCGCCACCTGCGGGCGCTGGCGGCGTGGATGCGCCTGCCCATGGCGGCCGTTTACGAGACCGCCAGTTTCTATGCCCATTTCGACTTCGTGGACGACGGCGAGACGCCGCCTGCTCCACTCACGATCCGGGTGTGCGACTCCCTGTCGTGCCAGCTCGCCGGCGCCGCCGCGCTGGAAGCCGCGCTCGTCGCGGGCACTGACCCGCGCAAGGTCCGCGTCGTCCGGGCTCCCTGCATGGGACACTGCGAGCAGGCGCCCGTCGTCGAGGTGGGTCTGCGCCATGTCGGACGCGCCACCGCCGGGGGCGTCCAGTCGGTCGTGGCAGCCGGCCAGTTCGAGCCCGAGCCGATCGACTGGCCCAGGCTCGCGGCCTATCGCGCCGAGGGCGGTTACCAGCTGCTGCACGACCTGCGGGTGAACAAGGTAAAGATTGACGAACTCGGCGCCTCGCTCGATGCCGCGGGCCTGCGGGGCCTCGGTGGCGCCGGCTTCCCGACGCACCGCAAGTGGCGGTTCGTGCTCGCGGAACCCGGGCCGCGCTACGTGGTGATCAATGCGGATGAAGGCGAACCCGGCACCTTCAAGGACCGGCATTACATGGAACGGTCGCCGCACCAGTTCCTCGAAGGTGCGCTGGTCAGCGCCGAGGCGGTCGGGGCGACGGCGGTCTACATCTACCTCCGCGACGAGTACCCGGGATTGCGTTCGGTGCTGGCCGAAGCCATCGCCGAGGTCGAGGCGGCCGGCCTCGCCGCGGCGGGCTTCATCATCCTGCGGCGCGGCGCCGGCGCCTACATCTGCGGCGAGGAGTCGGCGCTGATCGAGTCGCTGGAGGGCAAGCCGGGCAAGCCGCGCCACCGCCCCCCCTACGTGGCCCAGCGCGGCCTGTTCGACAGGCCGACGCTGGTCAATAACGTCGAGACCGTCTACTGGATCCCCGAGATCCACCGCCGCGGCGG
>DATHZW010000049.1:0-5222 GCA_035458405.1 Steroidobacteraceae bacterium
GCCTTCTTACGACTCACCACTCACGACTCACTACTCACATTATTCTGCCCATCCGCCATCCGCCATCCGCCATCCGCCATCCGCCTTCCGCCTTCCGCCATCCGCCATCCGCCATCCGCCATCCGCCCCCGCTCACGCCAGCGTCCGCTCCACGCTCAGCACATCCGACATGGTCTTGATGGCGCGGATCACCCTGGCGAGGTGCGAACGCTCCCTCACCTCGATCTCGAGCGTGATCACCGATGTCTGGTCGCCTTCCGTCGTCACGTTCACGTGGTCGATGTTGGTTTCCTGCGCGGCAATCTGGGCGGCGACCTGCGCCAGGACGCCCATGCGGTTCGACACGTGCACCCGGATCTCCGAGCTGAAGGTGCGGTTCGGCTGCCGCTCCCAGACCGCGGGAATCCACTTCTCCGGCTGCTTGCGGAATCCCGCCACGTTGCCGCAGTTGTCGCGGTGGATGACGACGCCGCGGCCACTCGACAGGTAAGCGACGATCGGGTCCGGCGGGATCGGGAAACAGCAGCGCGCATAGGACACCACCAGGCCCTCGGTGCCCGCGATCGAAAGCGGCTGCTGCGGGCCGCTCTCGGGCATGTCCTCGCTGCGCGGCAGCAGTCGGCGCGCGATCAGCGGTGCCGGGCGCTCGCCCAGTCCGATTCTCTCCAGCAGCTCGGCACCCGTCGCCATGTTGAGCGCCTGTGCGACCTGGTCCAGGCGTCCGGCCGGAAGGGTCCGGATCGACAGCTTGAATTCCTCGAGCGCCTGGTTGAGCAGGCGGGCGCCGAGATCGACGGCCTCGCCGCGCTTGAGGCCCTTCAGGTAGGTGCGAATGGCCGCTCGCGCCTTGGCCGAGACGACGAAACTGGCCCAGGCCGGGTTCGGCTGGGCGCCCTTCGCGGTGATCACCTCGACGGTCTGGCCGTTCCTCAGCACGGTCCGCAGCGGCGCGAGCCGGCGGTCGACCTTGGCTGCGACGCAGTGGTTGCCGACCCCGGTATGCACGGCGTAGGCGAAGTCGACGCAGGTCGCACCGCGCGGCAGCCTCATGATGTCGCCCTTGGGCGTGAACACGTAGACCTTGTCCGGGAACAGGTCGACCTTGACGCTCTCGAGCACCTCCTCGGCCGACGCTTCCTGCAGCTGCGCGACGTTCTTCAGCCACTCGCGCGCCCGCTCCTGGCGTGCCAGGCCGTCCGTCTCGCCGGTCTTGTAGGACCAGTGGGCGGCGATGCCGGACTCCGCCATTTCGTGCATTTCCGCCGTGCGGATCTGCACCTCGATCGGCATGCCGTTCGGCCCGAACAGCGTCGTGTGCAGCGACTGGTAGCCATTGACCCGCGGGATGGCGATGTAGTCCTTGAAGCGGCCGGGCATCGGCCGGTACAGGCCATGCGCCAGGCCGAGTACCCGGTAACACTCGTCGACGGTGCCGACGACCACGCGGACGCCGAAGACGTCGATGACCTCGTTCAGCGCGACCCGCTTGCGGCGCATCTTGGCGTAGACGCTGAACAGGTGCTTCTCGCGTGCCTCCGCCGTTCCCTTGATGCCGCCGCGCTCCAGCGCCCTGCGCAGGTTGCTGGTGATCTTGGGCAGGAACTCCTTCTGGTTGCCGCGGGCGCGCTTCAGCTCGCGCTCGATCACCCGGTAGCGTTTCGGGTACAGCGACTTGAAGCCGAGATCCTCGAGTTCCAGCTTGATCGAGTGGATGCCGAGGCGGTTGGCGATGGGCGCGTAGATGTCCAGCGTCTCGCGCGCCACGAGGCGGCGCTTGGCCGGCGGCATCGCGCCGAGGGTGCGCATGTTGTGCACCCGGTCCGCGAGCTTGACCATGATCACGCGGATGTCGCGCACCATCGCCAGCAGCATCTTGCGGAAGCTCTCGGCCTGCGCCTCCTGGCGGTTCTTGAACTGGATCTGGTCGAGCTTGGTGACGCCGTCGACGATCTCGGCGATTTCCTGGCCGAAGCGCTCGGCTATCTCCTGGGTCGAGGCACCGGTGTCCTCGACCACGTCATGCAGGATGGCGGAAGCGATCGTGGCGCCGTCCATGCGCAGGTCGGCCAGCACGTCGGCGACCGCCACGGGATGGGTGATATAGGGCTCGCCGGAGCGGCGCTTCTGCCCCTTGTGGGCCGCTTCGGCGTATTCATAGGCCTCGCGCACCCGGTCGACATGGTCGGGCGGCAGGTAGGACTCGAGCTTGGAAATGAGCTGCGCGATCCCGGGGGCGCGGCGGCCGCCCGGCAGGAATCCCAGCAGTGTGGAGGCGTAGCTCATGGGGCACGGTGCCCCGGATCAGTCTCCCAGGCCGAGCTGCGGCGCGCGGAAGTCGGCGGCCAGGTCGAGCGGGTTCTCCGGAATGAATTCCGGCTCCGGCTCGGGCTCCGGCTCGTCGAGCAGGTCCATGGTGACCTCGCCTTCGGCGATCTCGCGCAACGCCACCACCGTCGGCTTGTCGTTCTCCCACTCGACCCGGGCTTCGGCGCCGTTCGCGAGCTGGCGCGAACGCCTGGAAGCCAGCAGGACGAGATCGAACAGGTTATCGATGTTCTTCAGGCAATCTTCGACGGTGATTCGGGCCATGGGAAAACCAGTGAAATTCAGCAATATGGCCTGACAGAATAGCCTATCGCCCCCGTGGGGGGCCAGCGCTCGATCAGCGGCCGCCGCCCAGCAGCCCGGCGGCCAGTTCCGCCAGGCCTGCCCGGTCGCTCCTCAGCCCGTCGCCCTGGCCCCGGACGATCGCGGTCAGGTCGTCCAGCGCCCGGTCGAAATCGTCATTGACCACCACGTAGCGAAACTCGGCCCAGTGGGATATTTCCTCGACCGAGTCGCGCAGCCGGCGCGCGATCGCGGCCGGACTGTCGGTCCGCCGGTTGCGCAGCCGCTCCTCGAGGATGGCGCGGGACGGCGGCAGGATGAACACGTCGACGGTTTCCGGCAGCCTGGCCCGCACCTGCTGCGCACCCTGCCAGTCGATCTCCAGGATGAGGTCCTGTCCCAGGGCGAGTGCGGAATCGATCTGGGCCCGGCCCGTGCCGTAGTGGTTGCCGAAGACCTCCGCATGCTCGATGAACGCGTCGTCGGCAACCATTTCCAGGAATTTCCCGGCGGAGACGAAGTGATAGTCGAGGCCCTCGACCTCGCTCGGTCGCCGCGGGCGCGTGGTGAAGGACACCGAGAAGGCCAGCCTCGGTTCGCGCTTCATCAGGGCGCGCACGAGGCTGGTCTTGCCCGTGCCCGATGCTGCGGCGATCACGAACAGCCGCCCGCGATTCTGTTTAGCTTCGGTCATCTGTCGGCCACTGGGCAGGGTGGGGCGGGGAAGGATGCGCGACTCGCCGCCCGGTGCCAAGCCGGGTCTGTCCGCAGCCGTCAGCCGCCGGCGGGCCCGGGACAGCGGTTTCGCGCGGCGGAAAGGGGACTTGAGGACCGGAGCTAAGTGAACTTAGCGGCTGGATCGGTGCAGATACCGTCGAGATGTAAGAAATTACCGGAAGATAGGCCTAATGCTTCCTCAGCAGCCAGATCAACGCCGGCGTTCCCACCAGAAACAGGAAGATCGGGGTCAACAGAAAAATCGTGACTGATGCGTCCATGACGGGCTCCTCCTGGGATCCCACGCCTATTTTATTGCGGTGCACCACAACCGCCATTCGGACTCTCCGCGGTCGTATCGGGCCTGCGAAGCAGGTCACACGGGACCGGCCTGGCTAGGACAGGGCGGCCGCCCAGGCGGTTGCGAGCAGGACCAGCGTGGCGACCGCCGCCAGCCACTGCGGCCGGCCCCGGCCAGGGGGCGGCAGGGGGGCATGCGCCAGGGCGTACCCGGCGCCAACGCCGGCCAGGAATCCAAGGACATGCGCCAGCACGTCGGTGCGCTCGCCGCCGACACCGGTGAAGGCGAGCAGGGCGACACCGGCCACCAGCGGCGAGGCGCGCTGCATCCAGGTCAGGAGCGCCGAGGCGCGGCGTCGCCATGAGAACGCGGAGGCGAGGCCGAGGGCCGCGAACACCGCGGTCGATGCACCGAGCACCGAGTGCGTGGGCGGGTGCAGGACCATGTCGATGGCGTTGGCGGCGCCGGCTGTGAGCACGATGGCCAGCCAGGCGACCCCCACCCCGACGAACTGGCTGGCCGGGTAGGCGAACAGCACGCCGAAAGCCAGGTTGGCGAGCAGGTGCTCGAGGTCCGCGTGCAGGGTCAGGGCCGTGAACGCCCGCCACCATTCGCCGCGGTCGATCAGCCCGATCTCCAGCACGCCGCGGCTGACCCAGTTGCGCCCACCGACGCGGTACAGCGCCGCCGCCGTGACGGCGATCAGCACGGCCGCGTAGGACACGACTCCCCACAGCGCGTGCCGATACTTCGGCCACGACACCGGGGCCACGCGCTGGCCGTGGTTCTCGCGCAGGTAGCGCTCGATCTCCCGGGCGGCACGGGCATGGTCCTCGGGTGCGATCCACAATTCGCCGCCGCTGGCCGTGCTGAGCAGCTCGTGGTGGACGCCCACCGCGTGCAGCACCAGCGACCAGTCACGGGCCACCTGGGCGGGCAGTTGCGAGGCGAGGCAGACGGAGGTCACGGGCGGTTCCGGTGGCGGCGCGTTGTCATGCTATGGGGGCTCTCGCGGGCGGATCAACCTCCCGTCTCCCGGCGGCCTCTCAAAAAGGCGCGCCGAGCACCAGCCGGTAGGCCGATATCCCGTCGCCGAAGCGGTAGGCGAGGCCCACGCGCGGCAGCGGCAGCTTCCAGATCTTCATCCGCGGCCTGGCACCCAGCGTGAAGCCGGCCTCGAACTGCATCGGCAGGCTGTCCGGACCCGCGGAACGCACGACAGGCTCGCCGGGACGGTCTGCGTACCATTCGGCGAGCAAGTAGAACCCGATGTCGGCCCTGCCGCCTGCGAGTTCGAAGCCGGCCAGCCGCCTGAGCTCGAGGCCCGCCTCGAGCTTCGCCAGGTCGGAGGTGCCCTGGGCGCCGTCGAAATTGACCGCGGCGTAGACGAACCCGGTGTTCAGCCTGAAGTCCCTGTCGCCGGCTGACCACTCCCTGCGTGCGTGCAGCGAGGCGGAGTAGAGCACGGCATCCGCGTCGCTGCTGCGGTCCCAGGCGTGGCCGGCCTCGGCATATGGAACGACGTGCCAGCCGTTGGCCAGCGGAAAGTCCAGCTCGAGGCCGGCGGCTGCGCTGAAGGTGTCGAGGCGATCCGGCA
>DATHZW010000050.1:0-2120 GCA_035458405.1 Steroidobacteraceae bacterium
GGCCGAGTTGGCTCCTGAGTTATGGATCCCCGGCAGGGGACGTGTCGAGGCCTTGGCCCGGCGCGTCGCCAACCGGGGCATTGTGCCCCTGTCGTAGTGAGCAAGGCGTGACCGATCAACCCAGCGATCAGTGGCCGCATCGCCTCGTCGTCGTGGAGGGGCCGATCGGCGTCGGCAAGACGACGCTGGCGCGCATGCTCGCCGCGGCGGTAGGCGCTGAATCCATCCTCGAGCAGTTCGACGAGAACCCGTTCCTGGAGCGTTTCTACAAGGATCCTCGCACCGGAGCCTTTCCGACCCAGCTCTTCTTCCTGTTCCAGCGCGCCCGGCAGTTGCAGGAGCTGCGGCAACAGGACATGTTTGCCCCGATACGGATAGCGGACTACCTGCTCGACAAGGACCGCCTGTTCGCACGCATCACCCTCGACGATGAGGAATACGCGCTCTACGAGCAGGTCTACGGCCGGATGTCGGTCGACGCGCCGCACCCTGACCTGGTCGTATTCCTGCAGGCGCCGGTCGACGTGCTGATGGAACGGATCGCGAGGCGCGGCAGGCCTTACGAGAAGTACATACAGCGCGAGTACATGCAGAAGCTCAGCGACGCCTACACGCGCTTTTTTCACCAGTACACCGCCTCGCCCCTGCTGATCGTCAATGCCGCGGAGATCGACCCGACCAGCGACTCGCGCGATTTCGAGGAGCTGTTCGCGGCCATACGCCGCACACAGCGGGGCAGGCACTACTTCAACCCGGTCAAGTCCTGAACCGGCCGCGGCCGATTGCCGCGGCGTCGTTGACGGTCCAGGCGGTCCTCAGGAGACCACCCATGTACACCCAGCTCGAACAGCGCGGCGCGCCCAGGCCCCCGGTCAACATGAGCACGCTGCACAAGATGAAGGCCGAGGGCGAGAAGATCGCCTGGCTGACCGCCTACGACGCCAGCTTCGGGATGCTGGTCGACATGGCCGGCGTCGACGTCGTGCTGGTGGGCGACTCGCTGGGAATGGTCATCCAGGGCCACGAGACCACCGTCCCGGTGACCATGGACGACATCGTCTACCACACACGGGCCGTCGCTCGCGGCCTGGGGCGTCCGTTCCTGGTCGCCGACATGCCGTTCATGAGCTACGCGACGCGTGAGCAGGCGCTGGGCAATGCAGTCCGCCTGATGCAGGAAGGCGGGGCCAAGATGGTCAAGCTGGAGAGCGGCGCGGGGCAGCTGGGGATCGTGGAGTTCCTGGCGAGCCACGACATACCGTTGTGCGCCCACATCGGATTGCGGCCCCAGTCGGTGCACAAGGTCGGCGGGTTTCGCGTGCAGGGGCGGGAGGCCGAGGCCGCTCGGCAGATGCTGGGCGACGCGAAGGACCTGCAGAACGCCGGCGCCGACATCGTGCTGCTCGAGTGCGTGCCCTCGGCGCTGGGCGCCGAAATCACCCGCAGCCTGGATGTGCCGGTGATCGGCATCGGCGCGGGCCCGGGTGTCGACGGCCAGGTGCTGGTCCTCTATGACATCCTGGACCTGACGCCGGGGCGCAAGCCGCGCTTCACCAGAAACTTCATGGAAGGCGCGGCGAGTCCGCTGGCGGCGCTCGAAGCCTACGTGCAGGCGGTCAAGGACGGCTCCTATCCCGCGCCCGAGCATTGTTTCTGAAGGGTCGCTTGGAAACGGTCAACCACATCCCCGCAGTGCGCGCGCGCGTCGCCGGCTGGCGACGCGAAGGCGCTTCGGTGGCGCTCGTGCCGACGATGGGCAACCTGCATCGTGGCCACGTGCAGCTGGTCAAGCTGGCGCTTGAACGCGCCGAGCGCGTCGTCGTCAGCATTTTCGTCAACCCGATGCAGTTCGGCCCCAGGGACGATTTCGACCGGTACCCGCGAACGCTCGAGCGGGACTGCGCCGCGCTGGCGCAGGCGGGCGCGCAGCTGGTGTTCGCGCCGGAACCGCAGGAGATGTACCCGGCCGGCATGCAGCGCTCGTCCGTGGTCGACGTACCCGCGCTCGCCGGGATCCTCGAGGGCCAGCACCGACCCGGACACTTCCGGGGCGTCGCGACGGTCGTGGCCAAGCTGTTCAACATCACGACGCCGGACGTGGCCGTCTTTGGACAGAAGGA
>DATHZW010000051.1:0-4767 GCA_035458405.1 Steroidobacteraceae bacterium
GATGTCGCGCTGATCAACATCGGCGAGCCGAGGCTTCGTCGCGAGACGACCGTTGGCGACGTGACCGTTCGCGCCTCTTCGGTGGATATCCGCACCGTCGGTGCGGGCGGGGGCTCGATCGCCCACGTGCCGGAATTGACCAAGGCCCTGCGGGTCGGGCCGCAGTCCGCGGGCGCGGATCCCGGTCCGGCCGCCTACGGCCGCGGCGGCAGCGAGCCGACGGTCACGGACGCCAACGTCGTGCTCGGCTACCTGCCCGAGATGCAGCGACTGGGCGGCGACATGGAATTGCACCGCGACCTGTCCGAAGAGGCGGTGAAGAAGATTGCCGGCCCGCTGGGCAAGTCAAACAAGGCGGCGGCTCTCGGCATCTACGACATCGTCAATGAAAACATGGTTGGAGCGCTGCGCCTGGTCTCCGTGGAGCAGGGCCATGATCCGCGCGAATACGCCTTGATTGCCTTCGGTGGCGCCGGTCCGTTGCATGCCAACGCCTTGTCGCGCCTGCTGGGGTCGTGGCCTTCGATCATTCCCCCGGGACCCGGTGTCCTGTGCGCTCTCGGCGATGCCACCACGGCGGTTCGCGACGAGGCAGCGAGGACCTATATCCGCAAGTTCTCGGAAACAGGCCCGGACGAGATCGGCAAGATCCTCACCAGGCTTTCAAATTCGGCGGCAAAGTCGCTGGAGCGGGAGAAGGTCCCGGTTTCCGAGATGCAAAGGAGCTACCAGGTGGACGTCCGCTATCACGGCCAGGGCCTGCGGCTGACGGTCGACGTCAAGGTCGAGGACCTGAAGAAGCGGGGCCTGAAGGCCATCTCCGGGCCTTTCGACGAGGAGCATCGTCGCCTGTTCACCTTCGCCCTTCCGCTCGAGCACGAATTCGTGGCACTGCGCGCGGTGGTGCAGGGCAAGGGCATCAAGCTGGACGCGCTGCAGGTCGCGCGTGGCACGCCCGACCCGAAAGCGGCCGCCGTGGGCAAGCAGAGCGCCTACATGGATGGCAAGGACGTCAAGGCGACGGTCTATGACCGGGCGCTGCTCAAGGCGCGAAACCGTGTGAAGGGCCCTGCGATCATCATGGAGATGGACTCGACCACGGTGGTGCTGCCTAAGCATACGGGCCTGGTCGACAAGCTCGGCAACATCCTCATCTACCCTGATAGCCACAAGGCGATTGCGGGACGGGCAAGGCCCGCCGCGAAGTCGTCTGCCAGGACCAGGAAGTAAGGGCTCGAGGGCCTGGATACGGAAACGGAGTAATCAAGATGCCCGCGAAGATAATTCAGCGCAACAAGAAGCCCTTCAAGAAAGTGAAGGTCGACAGCGTCACGATCGACATCATCGAAAGCGCGCTGAGGAACGCGCGCTACGAGATGGACACGGTGCTGTTCCGCACCGCCATGTCGCCGGGAATCCGTGAGCAGCATGACGAGTTCCCGATGATCGCCAACACCGACGGCAAGATGGTCGTTGGCCAGTTCGGCTCGTTCATCTGGGGTTTCATGCAGGGCTATGACGGGACCGTGGAAGAAGGCGACATCTTCCTGACCAACGATCCGTACTCGGTCAATGGCGCCATCAGTCACGTCAACGACTGGCTGATGCTGATGCCCATATTCAAGCAGGGCAGGGTGGTGGCCTGGTCGGCGATGTTCGGCCACATGACCGACGTGGGCGGCAAGGTCCCGGGCTCGCTGCCGACGGATGCGCGGACGATCTACGAGGAAGGGATCGTCGTGCCGCCGGTCAAGATCGTCAAGAAAGGCGAGCTGCAGGACGACCTGCTGCGGGTGGTGCTGCACAACTGCCGGCTGCCCACCTGGAACTTTTCCGACTTCAACGCCATCGTGGCCGCGTTGCGTACGGCCGGCATCCGCTGCGTGGAAATCGCGCAGCGCTTCGGCGACGACGTCTTCTATTCGGCGATGGACGCCATGCTCGAGCGCAACAAGCGGGCGATGCGCGAGTTGATCCGCCGGACGGTCCCGGAAACGAAGCAGTATTTCGAGGACTATGTCTGCGACGACGGCATGGCAATGGGGCCGTACAAGATCGCCTGCTCGATGTGGCGTGAAGGCGACAAGTGCATCTTCGACTTTGCCGGAACGGATCCGCAGTCCATCTCCTCGATCAACTTCCTGTTGAATGAAGAGATGTTCAAGATGTTCGCCGGCGTCTACATGATCATGGTCTTCGATCCGCAGATCCTGTTCAACGACGGCTTCTACGACCTGATGGAAGTGAGGATCCCGCCGGCGACGCTTCTCAAGCCCATGAAGCCCGCCGCGCTGTCCTGCCGCACGCATGCACTTGGCCGCATCTTCGACGTCCTCGGCGGCCTGCTCGGCCAGGGCAACCCGGCGTTCATGTGCGCCGCCGGCTTCTCCGACAGCCCGCATTTCATGTACTCGGGTTACGACAAGGAAGGCGAGTGGTACCAGCTTTACCAGATCAGCTTCGGCGGAATCCCGGGCAAGCCGTTCGGCGACGGCCCCGATGGTCATTCGCTCTGGCCGTCGTTCACCAACGTTCCAAACGAGTTCCTGGAAAGCTATTTCCCGCTCATCATCGAGACCTACGAGACGATCGCCGACTCGGGCGGGCCGGGCAAGTTCCGCGGCGGCAATGGCCTGCGGATCGGCTACCGGTTCCTGGAGGACGGCGAGATCTCGATCCATGACGATCGCTGGCTGACCTATCCCTGGGGCGTGAACGGGGGCCTGCCGGGCGAGCGGAGCAAGAAGACCCTGCGCCGCAAGGACGGCACCGAGGAACTGCTGCCTTCCAAGATCGACCACGTGAAGGTCGAGGCCGGCGACCTGCTGGTGGCTGACACCTGGGGCGGCGGCGGCTGTGGCGACCGGTTGGAGCGCGATCCGTCGCTGGTGCTCTTCGATGTCGATGCCGGGCTGGTGACCCTCGAGGGCGCTCTCCGCTACGGCGTCGTCATCAAGCGCGGCAAGGTGGACAAGGCGGCGACTTCACGGCTTCGGGCTGAAATGGCCGCCGCCCGGGGTCCGGTCAAGTTGTTTGACCGCGGCTTCGAGGACATCGCCGAACTGAAGGCGCGCTGCAAGGCCGAGACCGGCCTCGAGCCTCCCTCAGATCCAAAGTTCACCACCTGGGCGAAGGCCAAGGCGGACAAGGCCGTCAAGGCGGCGAGGAGCCGCAAGGCGACGAGGGCGGCCTGAGGGCAGGGGACATCGGGCGCCTGCGATGACGGGGGTGCCGCGCCACCCCCGTTCTTCTTGCGGGCCGGGACAAGACGTTTCGCGTGCGCGGGCCGGTGGCTCGCAGGAGAGCCGGAGGAGCAGCACATGAGAGTGTCGGACGCCTACAGCCAGGTCGGCTACGGTTCTTTCGAGATCGGCTTCGGCAGCCGACCGGCCATCCTCGTCGTCGACCTGCAGGTTGCGTTTACCGACCCGAGCTTCCCGCTCGGGGGCCTACCAATGATTCATTCCGCCACGGAGCGTACCGCACGGATGCTGGAGACGGCCCGCAGCCGCAGCGTTCCCGTTGCCGCCTGCTACACGGCCTATTGCGGGCAGCGCGACATGCCGCTGTGGAAAGTCAGGGCGGTGCGCGAGGATTTCATCTACGGCCATCCCTGCACTGCAATGGATCCGCGCATCTATCACGAGGACGATTTCACCTACTGCAAGAACGCCCCGTCCATGTTCTTCCAGACGCCGCTGATCACGTGGCTGGTCCGGCAGGGCGTGGACACGGTGATCGTCACTGGCTGCACGACGAGCGGCTGCGTCAGGGCCACGGTCGTCGACGCGTTTTCCTACGGGTTGAGGGTTCACGTCGCAGCCGACTGCTGCGGCGACGCGGAGCAGGGGCCGCATGACGACGCCCTGCGCGACGTTGGCCGGCGCTACGCGGACGTGAGGAACGCGGACGACATCGAAGGGTATCTCGCGGGACTGTGAGCTGGAACCGGCTTGCGGCCTGCGACCGCAGTTGCGGATAGACGCGGGTGCGGCGAGCGTCTTGCGTGCTTCCGGGCGGTCCGTGGCCCCCGCGGTCACGGCTTCCGCCTCCCCGCATCCTGCTATTCCGCTATCCGCCATCCGCCATCCGCTAATTCGCCTCCAGCCACTCAAAGAGCCTCCGCGCGAAACGAATCTTCAGTTCCTTGCCGGCCACGACGTGGGCGAGGTCGTGCCAGGTTTCGCCGACGGCTCCCGGGAGTCCCTGCTCGATGGGCAGGGTCGTCCTCGGGCTGGTGACGACGTCCTGTGCGGCATGGATGATCAGCGAGGGGCAGCGGATTTCCGCCAGCCGCCGCTTCGACTCGAAGCCCACGCAGGCGTCGACCAGCCTGGAATGGGCCTCGTAGCGGCCGTTCAGTTCCTTCCATCCGCCGTCCGCCCCCAGCAGCTTGTTCTTGTTGGCGTTGTAGTAGTCGGGGGTAAACGACAGCAGCGTGACGGCCTGCTGGAAGGCCAGGAAGCCGCAGTCGCGATGGATCCAGCGAAACATCTCGAGCTGGTCGCGGAGGAAGTCGTCGACCTCGCACCAGGCGCCGGTATTCAACATGCTGCGGGCCAGGTCGGGCCTGCGGATGGCGATTTCCTGGCAGATGCAGGCTCCCATGCCGACCAGTCCGACGAGATGGACTCCGGACAGGCCCAGATGATCGAGCAGGCCGATGGCGTCGCCGGCGTGCAGGGCCATCGTCGACGGAATCCCCTGGGTGTCGCCGGAGTCGCGAATCCCGCGGTAGTCGAACAGGATGACCTGGTAGCGGTCCGT
>DATHZW010000052.1:0-4415 GCA_035458405.1 Steroidobacteraceae bacterium
CAGGCGATGGTCGACAATTACTTTGCCAACATCTACCACAAGCAGGCCGACGACTATCAGCCGACCTGGGACGTGTCGGGGTCGATCGAGGACCTGAAGCTGCTGTTCGAGGTCGGCGCGAGCGTGGCAGAGGATGCCAGCTGGCCCAAATGGTACGAGGGCAACGAGTTCCGCGCCGCCCGTGACGCGAGTGCCGCAGTGCGTACCGCCGCACCCTAGGGTTCCACATCCCGGGCGCGGGGTGCCGGCTCGCACCGGAGTCACGGCGCCGGCGGGCCCGTGAAGACCCGGGCGCCAGATGGCCGCCCGATCCTGGCTCCGCTGCGAGCCGCAGGCCACAGGTTGCAGGATGAGTCGGCGCAAAAGCCGTGACCCGCCTCGCAGGTTGTGGCGCCGGGCCCGTGGGCAGCGGGGCTAGCTGGGCGCCTTCGAGCGTCGGATCGGGCGGGTCAACAGGCGCACCGCCCAGAACAGCAGGTACGGTCCCAGCAAGAGCGCCCACGCGCTCGGCTGAAGCGTGAAGAAGGCCCCGTAAAGGGACCCGAGAAAGGCCAGCAGCCCGCCTTCGTACGGGCCCAGCGACAGGACCCCGGCCAGGTAGACCAGAAACGGCAGCACCACCAGCCCGAAGCCGGCTATCAGCCCGAAATAGACAAGCTCGCGTCGCATCTTGCTGCCCAATGGCCGGCGCTTCCTGGTTGCCCTGGTCGGTGGAATTCCGCAGTGGCCGCGAGTGTGCGGCGGTCAGGCGGGCTTGGCAACCCGGCGCGCCGCACGATGGAGGACCGGGAGGGCTATACTTCCCGGCCTGGTTATGTCACCTCGCGGGAGGCGGTCCATGCGCAGGCTCTGGTGGCCCGAGCCCCTTTACGAGGCGCGGCCCTATGGCGCCCTGACGCTCGGCCTGCTGGCCGGAGCGATCGCGCTGGCCCGTTCCATCGCCGTGGACAGCTGGGAGCCGCCGTTCCTGGCGGCGATGGCGCTGGGCTGCGGGGTGATGGTCTACGGTGGCGTCGTGCTGCGGCTGCGCTACGGCTATCGCCGCCGCAGCCGCTGGGACAGGGAAAGGAGGCGCTGAGCCGTGCCCCGGATCCGCACCGCCGTCATTGGAGCCGGCTACCTGGGACGATTCCACGCCCAGAAATATGCCGCCTTGCCGCAGGTCGACCTGCTGGCCGTCGTCGACACGGACGCCGAGGCGCGCGATCGCGTGGCCCGCGAGGTGGGCTGCGAGGCCGTCGCCGACTACCGCTCGCTGCTGGGCAAGGTGGACGCTGTCAGCGTCGTCACGCCCACGCCGTTGCACCATCGCGTGTCGATGGATTTCCTCGAGGCAGGCGCGCATGTGCTGGTCGAGAAGCCGATCACGTCGACGATGGACGAGGCGCGGGAGCTGGTGGCAACGGCCGCGCGGCGCGGCCGGGTGCTCCAGGTCGGGCACCTCGAACGTTTCAATCCGGCCATCCTGGCGATCGAGGGCCTGCTCGACCGGCCGCGTTTCGTCGAATCGAACCGGCTGGCGCCGTTCAAGCCGCGCGGCACGGACGTCAGCGTGGTGCTCGACCTGATGATCCACGACATCGACCTCATCCAGAATATCGTGAACTCGCCGGTCGAGAGCATCGACGCCGTGGGCGCGCCCGTGTTCACCGACGAGATCGACATCGCCAATGCTCGCATCCGCTTCGAAAACGGCTGCGTCGCCGACGCCACCGCGAGCCGCATCAGCATGAAGAGCGAACGGAAGCTGCGCGTGTTCCAGGCGGACGCGTACCTGTCGATCGACCTGCAGCAGAAGGTGCTCACGATGGTGCGCAAGGGCAGCGGCGCGCCGCAGGCCGGCGTGCCGCCGGTCGAGATCAACGAGCAGAGCTTCGACCCCGGCGACGCGCTCCGCGACGAGATCGTCTCCTTCCTGGAATGCATCGAAACGGGCCGGCGCCCGGTCGTCTCGGGCGAGGACGGGCTGCAGGCGCTCGAGACGGCAATTCGGATCGGTGAATTGCTCGGGACGGGCGCGCTCGCGCGCTGAGCCGGCAGCGCCTGATCAACGGCGCGCGTCGGCCAGGAAAGCCCACGCCACGCCCAGCCAGGCCAGGATGACGGCCGATCCGCCGATCGGCGCCGCCGGTCCGGTCGCCGCCGTGAAGCCCAGCCTGGCGGCGTAGATGCTGCCGCAGAACAACAGGGTCCCGGTCATGAGCAGCCAGCCGCTCAGCCGCAGGAGGCGCGAGGCAGGCAGGCGCTCCCGCCCCCAGGCGACCGCGAACAGGCCCAGCGCGTTGACGAACTGGAATGCGACCGCCGTATTGAACGACGCAAGCCCGGCCGCATCGAGTTTCCGTGCCAGCAGGTGGGAGCCGACGGCGGCGAGGGCGGCGGCCGCCGACGCCAGCAGCGCGGCGATGGCGGCAAGATGACGCGTGCCCGGGTCCATCGTGCTCACGGCCGGGTGAGCGACGCGGCGTCGGCAGCGGTGGTCCTTCCTGCGTGTCGCGGCCTGTTGCCCATGCGCGCATCTCGCCCCTGCAAAAGTGATCGTGCAAGATTACCGCCTGGGGCCCCTCGGGGGCAGCCCGATCGCGCCGGCCGGGGCCGCGTGGGAAGGGGGAACTGGAGGTGGCATGCCGAGACTGCCGGATGGAGTCGTGCGGGGCGAGGACGGCTGCGCCCGCTGCTGGTGGGCTGGCCAGGCGCCGGACTACGCGGCCTATCACGATGATGAATGGGGTCGCCCGGTGCTCGACGACCGCAGGTTGTTCGAGAAACTCTGCCTGGAGGGATTCCAGTCCGGCCTGAGCTGGCTGACCATCCTGCGCAAGCGGGAGCATTTCCGGCGCGCATTCTCGAATTTCGAATTCGCACGGATCGCGGGCTTCCGGAAGCGCGACGTCGACCGGCTCATGCAGGACGCCGGCATCGTCCGCCATCGAGGCAAGATCGAGTCGACGATCAACAACGCCCGCTGCGCGTTGGCGCTGAGGGAAGAGTTCGGTTCGCTGGCGGGCTATTTCTGGCAATACGAACCGTCGCCCGGCTCGCGGCCGCGCCGGCTGACCCGCCGGGCCCTCACGGCGCTGACCAGCACGGCCGAATCGACGGCCATGTCCAGGGACCTGAAGCGGCGCGGATTCAGTTTCGTCGGTCCGACCACGGCCTACGCATTCATGCAGGCCATGGGGCTGGTAAACGACCATCTCGAGGGTTGTCACGCGCGCCCGGTCGCGGAGGCCGCCCGGCTCCACCTGCGGCGTCCCCGCCGCGGCCGCCGACCAGGTTTTGCGTTGCACAACTAAGCAAAAGACACGGTGCCCGCCGCGGGTTGCTGGATATACTGACCGGGTCGAGCAGCAGGGAGATTTTCGGCGAATGAGCATTGCACCTACGGTCATGCACGCCCTCCGGTTCAAGGGCGTCAAGTTCGACGTCCTGGAGCATCCCCACACGTCCACCGCGGCCAGCAGCGCCCATGCGGCGCACGTCGACGAGAACCAGTTCGCCAAGGCCGTGCTCCTCAAGGACCACGGCGGCTTCATCCTGGCGGTGCTGCCTGCCAACGAGCTGGTGGACCTGGAGCGCGTCGGCCGTGCGCTGCACCGACCGCTGTCGCTGGCCTCGGAGGCGGACCTCGAGGAGGCGTTCTACGATTGTGCGCCGGGCGCCATCCCGGCCGTCGGCGAGGAATACCTGATCCCGACCATCGTCGATGAAAGACTGCGGCACCTCAAAGAGGTATTCTTCGAGGCGGGGGATCATGAGCGGCTCGTGCACATTTCATCGGACGGCTTTTCACGCCTGATGGAAGATGCGGAGTACCTGTCCATCAGCGCGCCGCACCGCTGAAGCCGTTGCCTTTCCCTGCGCCCGTTGACGGCGCCCGTTGAACCGACCGTTAGCGAGGCGATCGAAGCAGCGATGCATCCGACCGATACCCAGCACCCGGACTACTATCACCGGGTCGTCGATTGTCAGTGGGCGTGTCCCGCCCATACTGACGTACCCGAATACATCCGGCTCATCGCGCAGGGGCGTTTCTCCGACGCGTACATGGTGAACCGGGAGTCCAACGTCTTTCCCGGCATCCTGGGTCGCGTCTGCGACAGGCCCTGCGAGCCGGCGTGCCGGCGCGGCCGGGTCGAGGACAAGCCCGTGGCGATCTGCCGCCTCAAGCGCGTGGCGGCGGACCTCAGGGACGACATCCGGCCGCGGCTCCCCAGGTCGCCGGCGGAAAGGAACGGCAAGCGCGTGGTCTGCATCGGCGCCGGCCCGGCGTCGCTGACGGTCGCCAACGACCTGGTGCCGCTCGGCTACGAGTGCGTGATCTTCGAGGCGCTCGACACGACCGGCGGCCTCATGCGAACGAACATCCCGTCGTTCCGGTTGCCGGCCGATGTGCTGGACGAAGAGGTCCAGTA
>DATHZW010000053.1:0-5391 GCA_035458405.1 Steroidobacteraceae bacterium
CACTTACCTGGCACCGCGACGGTGCCAGGTAAGTGCCTGGCACCCTTGTCGGCACCCTTCGGCCGCCACGCCTCAGTCGACGCGGTTGCGTCGTTCCCCGCCCAGGAACGCCCGCACGTTGGCGGCCAGCTCGTCCAGGCAGCGCTGGCGCGATTCCCGGGCGGCCCAGGCGGTGTGCGGCGTGACGATCAGGTTGGGGATGGCGGGGTCGAGCAGCGGGTTGCCATCCACGGGCGGCTCCTGCTCGAGCACGTCGATGCCCGCGCCGCCCAGGCGGCCGGTCCGCAGCGCCTCGGCCAGCGCGGCGGCGTCGACGAGCCCGCCGCGGGCCGTGTTGATGATCACGGCGTCGGGCTTCATGACGGCCAGCTCCTGCCGGCCGATCAGGCCCCGGGTCGCCGGCGTGAGCGGGCAGTGCAGCGACAGCACGTCGGCCTGCGGCAGCAGTTCGGCAAGGTCCTGCCGCCCCGGCTCGCGCTCTCCGCCGGGGCGGTTCGCAACCCTGACCTGCATGCCGAAGGCCTCGGCCACCCGCGCCACACCGCGCCCGAGCGCCCCGAAGCCGACGATCAGCAGGGTCCGGCCGCGCAGCTCGCGGATCGGGTAGGGAAAGACCGAGAACTGGCCGGCGCGACCCCACTCGCCGGAGCGCGTCAGGCGGTCGTATTCAGGCAGGCGATGGGTCAGCGTCAGCAGCACGGCGAAAACGTGCTGCACGACCGACGGCGTGCAGTAGTCGACCAGATTGGCGACGCCGATGCCGAGTTCGCGGGCGGCCGCGACGTCGACGTTGTCCACGCCGGTCGCCGTCAGCGCGATGAGCTTCAGCTGCGGGTTCGAGGCCATCATCTCCCGCGTGATGCGGCACTTGTTCAGCAGCACGACTTCGCGGCCGGCGATGCGCGCCGCCACCTGCGCCTGCGGGGTCTGCTCATGGATGGCCAGCCCCGGCAGCACCGCCGACAACGGCGCCGTGTCGAGGTCGCCGTTGCTGACCGTGCCGAGGTCGAGGAAAGTGCCGCGCATCATGAGGTCTCCGGTCAAGGGCCCGCCGCTAGACTATATGAGACGGCGCCGCCTGCGCCGGATGGGAGGCCACATTGCCCGACCGACGACTCGTCGCAGCGTTCCCCGCGCGGCCTCGTCCGAGCGGCCCGGCGACATGAGGACGCGCGACAAGGAGCCGGCCGCCCCGCTCGAGCGGCTGCTGGCCGAGGTCCGTGCCTGCCGCCTCTGTGCGCCGCAGCTGCCGCTCGGCCCGCGGCCGGTGCTGCGGGCGGGCGCCACGGCGCGGCTGCTGATCGTCGGCCAGGCGCCGGGTACGCGGGTGCACGAAACCGGCATCCCATGGAACGACCCGAGCGGGGAGCGGTTGCGCGACTGGCTGGCCGTCGACCGGGAGACCTTCTACGACGAAGCCCGGATCGCGATCATCCCGGCGGGGTTCTGCTATCCGGGGCGCAAGGGGGGCGGCGACGCCCCGCCGCGGCCGGAATGCGCTCCCCGCTGGCATCCGCCCCTGCTGGCGGCGCTGCCCGCGATCGAGCTGATCCTGCTGGTGGGGCAGTATGCCCAGGCCTTCTACCTCGGCACCCGGCGCAAGCCGACGCTGGCCGAGACCGTCGCCGCGTGGCCGGAATACGGCCCACGCTACCTGCCGCTGCCGCATCCTTCGCCGCGAAACCTGCTCTGGCTCAGGCGCAATGCGTGGTTCGAGGCCGAAGTCGTGCCCCGCCTGCGGGAGCGGGTGGCGCGCCTCCTTTAGCATCGTGGGGGGAAGCCCTGTTTCCCCGGATTTGCGCTCCCGGCGGAGTCCCGCGCGCAAGCGCGAGAATCACCTATTTTCGGGCCCGGGCGAAACCGACAAAGTTGCGCGACAGGCCCGTCCACTGGGCGACGAGGGAGCAGATAGCCTTGACCACGATTCATGCAGGCAGGCTGGCGGTAGACGCCTCCGTGCCCATCCAATCGAGCCGCTGGCCCGCCAGGCTCGACCTCGCCCAGAGCGTGTCCGGGTTGTTGCTGGCGCTGTTCATGTGGGGCCACATGCTGTTCGTCTCGTCGATCCTGATCAGCAAGGACGCGATGTGGACGATCACCAAGCTGTTCGAGGGCTATTTCTTCTTCGGCCGTTCCTATCCCTGGATCGTCGCCGTGATCATCGCCCTCGTGTTCCTGCTGTTCATCACTCACGCCGGGCTGGCGCTGAGGAAGTTTCCCGCCAGCTACCGGCAGTACGCCGTCTTCCGGCACCACATGCACGGCATGCGCCACGAGGACACCACGCTCTGGTACTGGCAGGTCGTCACCGGTTTCGCGCTGTTCTTCCTGGCCACGGCCCACCTGTGGTGGATGTTGACGCACCCGGGAGACATCGGGCCGTACGCCTCGGCGGATCGCGTCTGGGGTGACAACTTCTGGATCCTCTACCTGTTCCTGCTGTTCGCCGTCGAGCTGCACGGCGGCATCGGCCTGTACCGGCTCGCCGTCAAGTGGGGCGTGTTCGAGGGCAAGGATCCGGCCGCCAGCCGCAAGCGGCTGCGGACCGTCAAGTGGAGCATCACGGCCTTCCTGCTCGTGCTCGGCCTGGCGACGCTGGCCGCCTACGTGAAGATCGGCATGGAGCACGCGCCCGACCGCGGAGAGCGCTACTCGCCCGCCTGGGTCCATGACAGCGGGGAGGCTGGGTCATGAGGATCATCTATTCCGACGTACTGGTGATCGGCGGCGGTCTGGCCGGGCTGCGCGTCGCCATCGGCGTCCGGCGCCGGGGCTTCGACCCGCTGGTGCTGTCGCTGGTGCCCCCGAAGCGGTCGCATTCCGTTGCGGCGCAGGGCGGCATGCAGGCAAGCCTCGGCAACGTGATCAAGGGCGACGGCGACAACGAGGACGTGCATTTCGAGGACACCGTTCGCGGCAGCGACTGGGGCGCGGACCAGCAGGTCGTGCGGATGTTCGTCAACACCGCGCCCAAGGCGGTGCGGGAACTCGCGGCCTGGGGCGTGCCCTGGAGCCGCGTGCGTCGCGGCGACCACGAGGTCATCATCAACGGCCAGAAGGTCACGCTCACGGAGCGCGACGAAGCGCACGGGCTGATCGCCCAGCGCGACTTTGGCGGCACCAAGAAGTGGCGGACCTGCTATGCCTCGGACGGCACCGGCCATTCGATGCTGTTCGCCATGGGCGACCGCGCCATCGCCGAGGGCATCCCGGTGCTGGAGCGGACCGAGGCCCTGTCGCTGATCCACGACGGGCGCCGTTGCCATGGCGCGGTGGTGCGCGACCTGATCACCGGCGAGCTGGCGGCCTGCGTCGCGCGCGCCACGGTGGTCGCGACCGGCGGCGCCGGCCGCTTGTACCGCGTGACCACCAACGCGGTCATCAACGAGGGAATCGGGCATGCGCTTGCGCTCGAGACCGGCATCGCCGCGCTCGGCAACATGGAGGCGGTGCAGTTTCACCCCACGGGCATCTTTCCCGCCGGCATCCTGGTCACCGAGGGTTGTCGCGGCGACGGCGGCCTGCTGCGCGATGCCGAGGGCCATCGCTTCATGCCGGACTACGAGCCGGAAAAGAAGGAGCTGGCTTCCCGCGACGTGGTGTCGCGGCGCATGGAGGAGCACATCAGGAAGGGCCACGGCCACAAGTCGCGCTTCGGCGAGCACCTGTGGCTGGACATCACCCTGCTCGGGCGGCCGCATATCGAGCGCAACCTGCGTGAGGTGAAGGACATCTGCCGCTACTTCCTCGGGCTGGACCCGGCGGACAAGTGGATCCCGGTCCGGCCGGCGCAGCACTACACCATGGGCGGGGTGCGCACGAACCACACCGGCCAGAACCCGTCGCTGGCAGGACTGTTCGCCGCGGGCGAGTCCGCCTGCTGGGACATGCACGGCTTCAACCGCCTCGGCGGAAATTCCGTGGCGGAGACGGTCGTCGCCGGGATGATCGTCGGCGAGTTCGTGGCGGACTACTGCGAAGGCGCGGAGCTCGAGGTGTCCACCAGCCTGGTGCGCGACTTCGTCCGGCGCGAGCAGGCGTACCTCGACGGCCTCTGTCGGGGAGGCAAGGAAGACCCCTCGGCGCTGCGCGGCGCCATGCAGGACATCATGACCGCCAAGGTCGGCATCTTCCGCGAAGGCGCGGACCTCGCCAGCGCGGTCGAGGAGCTGCGCGAGCTGTACCTGCGCAGTCGCGACATCATCGTGGCGAGTCGCGCGCCGGGCGCGAACCCGGAACTGGTCACCGCCTATCGCACGCAGAAGATGCTGCGCCTGGCGCTGACGGTGACCTGCGGTGCGCTGGCGCGCACCGAGAGCCGCGGCGCGCATTTCCGCGCGGACTACCCGCAGCGCAACGACCAGCAGTGGCTCAAGCGGACCCTCGCGACCTGGCCCGACCCGACGGCCGACCTGCCGACGCTGTCCTACGAGCCGCTCGACATCATGGCGATGGAGCTGCCGCCGGGCTGGCGCGGCTACGGGGCGCGCAACCAGATCGAGCACCCTGACACCGAAAGGCGCAGCCAGCAGGTGGCCCAGGTGCGGGAGAAGCTGGCCGGGGAGGGAAGATTTGCCATACAGGAGGCGTTGATGCCGTACGAGCAGCTGCTGCCGGAGGCCATCCGCGGCCGCAACGAGAGGATCGGGGAGAAGCTGCCATGACCGGCTCCAATGCGGTGCGTCGCCTGCGCATCCACGTCCTGCGCTACAACCCGGCGCAGCCGGAGAATCCGGCGCGCATCCAGACCTACGAACTCGACGAGGCCGAGGGCATGACGCTGTTCATCGTGCTCTCCGAGCTCCGCGAGAAGCACGACCCGTCGCTGCAGTTCGACTTCGTCTGCCGCGCCGGCGTCTGCGGCAGTTGCGGCATGGTGGTCAACGGCCGGCCGGGACTGGCCTGCCGCACGCTCACCGCCGAATTGCCGGCGGACATCACGCTCGCGCCCTTGCCGACCTTCGAGCTGATCGGGGACCTGTCGGTCAACACCGGCAAGTGGATGCGCGAGATGACCGAGCGACTCGAGGCATGGGTGCACGCGCGCCAGGAAGAAGTGGACCTGCGGCGCCGCGAGGAGACGATGGACCCGGATCTCGCCGACGAGGTCTACGAGCTGGACCGGTGCATCGAGTGCGGCTGCTGCGTCGCGGCGTGCGGCACGGCGCACATGCGGTCCGATTTCGTGGGTGCAGTCGGACTCAACAAGATTGCGCGGCTCGAGCTCGACCCGCGCGACGGACGCGATACGGCCGAGTTCTACGAACTGGTCGGCAGCGACGACGGCGGGTTCGGCTGCATGTCACTGCTCGCCTGCCACGACGTCTGCCCGAAGGAGCTGCCGCTGCAAACGCAGATTGCGTTCCTGCGCCGCCGTCTCGCGCGCCACGG
>DATHZW010000054.1:0-10888 GCA_035458405.1 Steroidobacteraceae bacterium
GCATGGCCGGCAGCGCGCCGGGCCAGTTGGCGAAATCGTGGGTGACGTAGCCCGTGCCGGTGTGCAGCGAGACCACCTGCAGCGCCGCATAGCGCAGCGACTCGAGCGGGTGGTCCATGTGGCTGGTCGCCCAGAGGTACAGCGTCGTGATGCCGATGATGGTCATCACCAGCCAGAAGTAGGACTTGAACTCCGGGTCGCGCCAGTAGAGCCTCGGGTCGCGGTTGCGGAAGACCGTGAAGTGCAGCGCAAAGCTCGCACCGCCGAGGAACATGAACACGGTCGCGACCGCGTCGACGGTGGCGCTGTCGAAGTGGCCGAGGCTGGCGTCGTAGGGCGAGAAGCCGCCGGTCGACGTCGTGCTGAACGCGTGGCTGATGGCGTCGAAAGGCGACATCCCCGCGAGCAGGTAGCCGGCCGCGCAGGCGATGGTCAGCATCACGTACACGCCCCACAGGGCGCGGGCCGTCTGGGCGATGCGCGGCGTCAGCTTCTGGTCCTTGACGGGGCCGGGCGTCTCCGCCTTGAACAGCGACATGCCGCCGATGCCAAGCATCGGCATCAGCGCCACGGCCAGCACGATGATGCTCATCCCGCCCAGCCACTGGATCTGCTGGCGGTAGTACAGGATCGAGCGCGGCAGCGAGTCGAGGCCGACGATGACGGTGGCGCCCGTCGTGCTGAAGCCCGAGACCGCCTCGAACACCGCGTCGGTGAAAGACAGCGCCGGGACGTCCGAGATCAGCAGCGGCGTCGCCCCCGCCAGCCCCAGGCCGACCCAGAACAGCGCGACGATCAGGAAGCCGTCCCGCAGCCGCAGGTCGCGCCGCACCTTGCGAACCGGAAGATAGAGCGCCGCGCCGACGACGCCCACGACGGCGAAGGCGCCGACGAAGGGGTACCAGTGGCCGTCGTCGTAATACAGGGAAACGCCGACCGGCGGCAGCATCGTGAGGCTGAACAGCGCGAGCATCAGGCCGAGGATGCGCTGGACCATTGGCAGGTGCATGGGCGGGGTGCCGCTCGGTCAGCGCAGGCGCGCGCCGGCCTGGAACAGCCTGCCGACCGCCTCGACATGGCGGCGATCGGTGAGGAACAGGATGACGTGGTCGTCGGCCTCGATGACGGTGTCGTGGTGCGCGATGATGACCTCGTCGCCGCGGACGATGGCGCCGAGCGTGGTGCCAGGCGGCAACACGATGTCCTCGATCGTCCGGCCGACAACCGGCGAACTGCGCGAGTCTCCGTGAACGACCGCCTCGATGGCCTCCGCGGCGCCGCGCCGCAGCGAATGGACCCGCACGACGTCGCCGCGCCGCACGTGCTCCAGGAGCGCCCCAATGGTTATGGTCTGCGGAGAGATGGCGACGTCGATCGTGCCGCCCTCGATCAGCTCGGCATAGGCGGGACGGTTGATGAGCGCCATGACGCGATGCGCGCCGAGCCGCTTGGCCAGCATGGCCGACAGGATGTTGGCCTCCTCGGCGTTGGTCAGCGACACGAAGACGTCGGCGTCGTCGATGTTCTCCTCCAGCAGCAGCTCCTCGTCCGCCGCGTCGCCGGAGAGCACCAGCGTGCGGCTCAGGATCTCCGCGGCGCGGCGGGCGCGGCGCGGGTCACGCTCGATGAGCTTGACCTGGTTGGTTTCCTCGAGCGCCCGAGCCAGACGGAAGCCGATGTTGCCGGCGCCGGCGATGACCACGCGCTTGACCGGATCCTCCTCGGTACGCAATTCCTTCATCATCGAGCGGATGTCGTCGCGCGCGGCGATGAAGAACACCTCGTCACCCTCCTCGATGACGGTGTCGCCCTCGGGCTTGATGCTGCGGCCGCGGCGGTAGATGGCGGCGACCCGCACGTCCCGGTTCGGGATGTGGTCGCGCAGCTCGAGCAACTGGTGGCCGACGAGCTGGCCGCCCTTGACGGCGCGCATGCCGATGAGCCGGACGCGGCCGTCGGCGAAATCGAGAACCTGCAGCGCGCCCGGGTAGCGGATCAGCCGGCCGACGTTGTCGGTCACGAGCTGCTCCGGGCTGATCATGACGTCGACGTGCAGGCCGCCTTCCTCGAACAGCTGGGGCCGGAGCGAGTAGTCCGAGGAGCGGATGCGCGCAATCTTGGTCGGCGTTCCGAACAGGGAATGGGCCACCTGGCAGGCGATCATGTTGACCTCGTCGCTGTTGGTCAGCGCGACGATCATGTCGGCGGTCTCGCAGCCGGCGGCCTCGAGGATGGCGGGATGCCCGGCATTGCCGACGACGGTGCGGATGTCGAGCCGGTCCTGCAGGTCCCGCAGGATCTCGTCGTTGGTGTCGACCACCGTGATGGCGTTGGCCTGCTCACGGGACAGCTGGTATGCAGCGGTGCGACCGACCTGGCCGGCGCCGAGAATGATGATCTTCAACAGGGTCCCCGTTTCGCGTCTGCGTCATCCGGTCCCGGCGGGGATTCTATCAGACGGGCAATCGTGAGCCGTGAGTCGTGAGTCGCCGGACAGACTCGAGCCAGGCCTCTTCCGACTCACCACTCACTACTGACGACTCACGCTCAGATCGTCTCCAGCTTGGCGTAGGCGTACATCAGCCACTTCTGGCCCACCCGCTCGAAATTGACCTGGATCTGCTGGTTCGCGCCGTTGCCTTCGTAGCGGATGACCACGCCTTCGCCGAACTTCGCGTGGCGCACGCGAGCGCCCAGGCGAATCGGCAGGTCCTCGCCGGCGGCCGGCCTGCGTGCTGCGGCGGCTGGTCCGGCCGCGGCCGCCGGCGCCTGGCGGCGGTGCCCCGCATGGCGGGCGGTGCCGGGGTCGTAGAGCGGCCGCGTGACGGCGAGCCGCGGCCGGATTTCCTCCACCAGGGCGGGCGGTATCTCGCCGAGGAAGCGGGACGGCGCGCGGTACTCCGTTCGTCCGTAGATCCTGCGGCTCTCGGCGTGACTGAGGTACAGCCGCTGCATCGCCCTGGTGATGCCGACGTAGCAAAGCCGCCTTTCCTCCGGCAGCTTGTCGACATCGACGGCGGATCGCTCCGAAGGGAACAGCCCTTCCTCGAGGCCGACCACGAAGACCGTGGGGAATTCGAGACCCTTGGCGCTGTGCAGCGTCATCAGCTGCACGCAGTCGCGACCGTCCATGGCCTGCATCTCGCCGGACTCGAGCGTCGCGTGGGCAAGGAACGAGGACAGCAGCGGCAGGTCGTCGTCCGGCTCGGGCAGGAAACCCTCCGCCGCATTGACCAGCTCGTCGAGGTTCTCGACGCGCGCCTCGCCGCGCGTGTCGCGTTCCCTGGCATGGTGATCCCGGAGCCCCGAGCCCTCGATGACCAGGCGTACCTGCTCATGCAACTCGAGGCCGGCGATCTCTGCCGACAGGCGGTCGATCAGCTGGACGAAGCCGTTCAGCGCGCTCGCCGCCCGCGTCGGCAGCGACGGCAGGAGGGCCTGCGCCGCATCCCAGAGCGGCAGGTCCCTGGCGCGGGCCAGGTCGCGCACGCGGTCCAGGGTCGCCTGCCCGATGCCGCGCGTGGGCAGGTTGACCACGCGCTCGAAGGAAACGTCGTCCGAGCGGGACTGGGTCAGGCGCAGGTAGGCAAGCGCGTCCTTGACCTCCGCCCGCTCGAAGAACCTGAGCCCGCCGTAGACGCGGTACGGGAGGCGGGCGGCGACCAGCGCCTCCTCGAAGCTGCGGGACTGCGCGTTCGACCTGTAGAGGACCGCGGCGCCCGAAAGGGGCAGGCCGCCACGGGCGTGTTCCCGGATGCGCTCGATGACGAAGTCCGCCTCGTCACGCTCGTTGAAGGCCGCGTAGAGCCGTATCGGCTCGCCGCCGGGGGCGTCCGTCCACAGTTCCTTGCCCAGCCGGTCCTCGTTCCGGCGGATGACCTCGTTGGCCGCGCCGAGGATCACGCCGGTGGAGCGGTAGTTCTGCTCGAGCCTGAACACGCTGGCGCCGAAGTCCTGGCGGAAATTCTGCATGTTTTCCACGCGCGCGCCGCGCCAGCGGTAGATGGACTGGTCGTCGTCGCCGACGACGAAGGGCACGCCGGACTTGCCGCAGATGAGCTTGACCCAGTCGTACTGGACCCCGTTGGTGTCCTGGAACTCGTCCACCAGCACGTGCCGGAACCGGTGCTGGTAGAAGTCGGCCAGCTGCGGCTGGTCGCGGATGACCTCGAAGCTCCTCAGCAGCAGCTCGGCGAAGTCGACGACGCCCAGCTGGTCGCAGCGCCGCTGGTACAGGTCGTACAGGCGGATCAGCTCGCGGCGCGTCGGGTCGCCGCGGTCCTGCAGGTGCCTGGGCCTGCGACCCTCGTCCTTCTCGCGGTTGATGAAGCCCTGCACCTCGCGCGGTATCCAGCGCTGCTCGTCCAGGTTCTGCTCCTTGAGCAGCTTGCGGACCAGGCGATGCTGGTCGTCGCTGTCAAGGATCTGGAAGTGCTGGGGCAGGCTGGCTTCGCGCCAGTGCCGGCGCAGCAGGCGATGGGCGATGCCGTGGAAGGTGCCGACCCAGAGCGCGCTTCCCGGGATGTCGAGCAGCGACTCGATGCGGCCGCGCATCTCGGCGGCCGCCTTGTTGGTGAAGGTGACGGCCAGCAGGCCCTGGGGTGCCAGGCCGGTTTCCTCGATCAGCCAGGCCGCGCGGTGGGTCAGCACGCGGGTCTTGCCGCTGCCGGCACCCGCGAGCACCAGCGTCGGCGCGAGCGGCGCGCTCACGGCCGCGCGTTGCGCCGCGTTGAGCGCGTCGAGGAGGGCATGGGAAACGGTCATGGGCCGCGCATTCTACAGAAAAAGGGGGCCGCCCCCGTTTCTGAATCGGGGGCGTTCCGGGTTTCCCCGAAGTGGCGCCGCGAATGCGCCGCGACGGCCGGACAGTCCGCGGTTGCGGCTTACTCCTGCGCGGCTTCGGACGCGAACTTGATCAGCGCCAGGACCAGGGCGATCAGGATCGGTCCGGCGAACATGCCGACCAGGCCGAAGGCCGCAAGGCCGCCGAGCACCCCGATGAACACGGCGAGCGTCGGGACCTCCGCCTTGCCGCCGATCAGTATCGGCTTGAGGAAGTTGTCGGCGGAGGAGACGAGCAGGACACCCCACAGGGCGAGGAAAATGCCCCAGCCGGGGTCTCCCTTGAGGAACAGCGCGATCGCGCCCGGTATCCAGACCAGTGCCGTGCCGCCGAAGGGCACGACCGACAGCACCGCACCGATCACGCCGAACACGACCGGGGACGGCAGTCCCGCGATCGCGAATCCGGCGCCGAGCAGGACGCCCTGCACGAGCGCCGTCAGGACGGTACCCATGACGACCGCGCGGGTGACGGCGTTCATGCGCGACACCAGGACCGTCTTTCGATCCGGCCGCATCGGGATCAGCCCGACGGACACCCGGGCGATGTCTTCACCGTCGCGCAGCAGGAAGAACAACAGGAACAACATCACCGTAAAGGACAGCACGGTGCCGACCGCGCTGAAGAATGCCGTGCCGCCGAAAGACGCCAGTTGCTGCAGCAGGCGCTTGGCGCCGTCGAGCGCCCAGCCCTGGATCTGGCTGGTGCTGATCGACAGGTGCTGGTCCAGCCAGTCGAAAAGCCCGCTCAGGAAGGACACCGAGGCCAGGACGCCGCCGTCGCCGCCTTCCCGCAGCCGGTTCACCAGGTCGGTCAGGATTGCCAGCAGGTGCTCGGCCTGGGTCGCAAAGGCGATGGCGAGTCCGGACAAGGGGCCGACGAAGACGAACAGGGTGAACAGCGTCAGCAGCAGCGCCGCGACGCCGTCCCGGCCGCGCAACAGGGCCGTGAGCCGACGCTGCAGCGGGAACAGGAACAGCGCGAGGATCGCGGCCCAGGCCATGGGCGCGAAGAACGGCCTGATGACCTGGTAGACCGCCAGGCTCAGCAGTCCCGCCGCGACGAGCGCAAACACGCGGCGGTAAAACAGGTCTGCCGGACCGGACAACCGGGCGGCGCCTTGCGGGTCGGGGTTCATGGAAGGATCCGTCGCTAAATCAGCCGGGCTTCATGCTACCACCCGGCGGTCATCGCCTTCCAAGGACGGGCAGCCGGCCGCGGGCGTCAGTCGCCGGAGTCGGTCCCAGGCGCCGGTTCACCGAGCGAGCGCGTGGTGTAGCGCCAGGCCTCGACGTCGGGCGACCAGTAGTCTTGCGGAATGCCGGCCTTCGACTTGAGTTCGGCGAGGAAGCGCGACGGCTCCGGCAGCGATTTCCACACCTGCGGCAGGAACGTCGCGCGCCGCGGGCCGAGCGCGAGGACGACCCCGTGACGGCCGGGCTCCAGGCTGTCGAGCAACCGTTCCTGGGTTTCCGCCAGCACCCGCTCCAGCGCGGAAAGCAGCGACACCTCGATGTCGAGGTCCGACAGTTCGTCGGCGCCGACCGGCGGGAAACGCGGATCGTCATAGGCACTGGCCCAGGCGTTGTGCCAGACGTCGTGCGCCAGAGGCCGGATGGGCTCGAGCAGGCCGCGGCAACCGCGCAGCTCGCCGGAGCGCTTCAGGGTGACGAAACTCGCGCCCGGCTCGAGCAGCTGCGCCGGCAGCGTGTCGAACCGCGGCACCGGGACCGGCCCGGCGCGTCCGTGGCCCTCGACAATCGACCGGCGCGCCAGTGGCGGCAGGAGGGCGTGCTCGGCGAGCTCAATCGCCATACAGCGCGAAGGCCCCGTAACCGACAACCCGCGACCTGTCGCCGGAAGTGTCGCCCGAGTTGCGCAGCTCCAGGGCCTCGACTTCGAGGTCGCGGCGGCGCGCGAGCCGCATCAGGCCGTTCAACAGCCGGCAGCCGCAGGCCTGCTCATCGTCCAGGTTGTCGGCTCGCCCGACGATAGCCTGCGCCGTGTCGCTGTCGATGGCCCGGGCCCCGGCGTAGTCGCGGTAGTGGGACAGGTCGCTGCTGATGACGACGAGCGTTTCCGGCCCGTCCCAGCAGGCATCCAGTACATCCGCCACGACCGAGGGTGCCGCGTCGCCGACGGCCAGCGGCACGATGCGGAAGTCGCCCAGGGTCATCTGCAGGAACGGCAGCTGGACCTCGAGGCTGTGCTCCATGCGATGCGGCTGGTTGCTGGAGTAGACATGTGGCAGCTCGAGCAGCCGCCCGATCGTCTCGAGGTCGAGCGGCACGCTCCCGAGGGGCGTCTGGAAGGCCGCCACGTCGGGGATGGCTATGCCCTCCACCGGCACGCGATGGCTGGGTCCCGCCAGGATGACGCGCTCGATCGGCGGGTCCAGCCCGACCAGCTGGCGATAGGCGGCGGCCGCGACGCGCCCGGAATAGACATAGCCGGCGTGCGGCACGATGATCGCCTTGGGTCGCGCGACGGACGCCGGAGCCGCATCGAGATAGCGCTGTACCAACGCCCTCAGCTCGTACGGATCGTCTGGATAAAAGAGCCCGGCGACTGCGGGAAGTCGCGCGCGACTGGCGGGATCTATCGAGGTCATTGCGGCTACTCCGCTTGAAATTGTGGCCTCTGCCGCCGATATCTATCTGACGGACGGAGGTCGCCGAAGGCCCCGTTAATGACTGAAACTAGCGGCTGCAGCCGGCAAGGCGAATCGTGAGAAACCGCTACCCTGAAGAGGCCCCGGTGGCGACGCGCTGGTGGCACCGGCGCGCCGACGGGCGCATCCAGTGCGACGTCTGCCCGCGTGCCTGCAGCATGCACGACGGCCAGCGCGGGCTGTGTTTCGTGCGCGGCGTGGAGGACGGCGCCGTCAAGCTCTATACCTATGGGCGTTCCAGCGGCTTTTGTGTCGACCCGATCGAGAAGAAGCCGCTCAACCACTTCCTGCCCGGCTCGGCGGTGCTGTCTTTCGGAACCGCGGGCTGCAACCTCGCCTGCAAGTTCTGCCAGAACTGGGACATGTCGAAGTCCCGCGAGATGGACACGCTGATGGACCGGGCCATGCCGGAGAATATCGCGGATACCGCGCTGTCCTGCGGCTGCCGCAGCGTTGCGTTCACCTACAACGACCCGATCATCTTCATGGAGTACGCCGGGGACGTCGCGGAGGCCTGCCGCGCCCGCGGCGTGAGGACGGTGGCGGTCACGGCCGGCTACATCTGCGCCGGGCCCCGCGAGGAGTTCTTCCGTCACATCGACGCGGCCAACGTCGACCTCAAGGCTTTCACGGAGGATTTCTACCGCAAGGTCTGCGGCGCCGAGCTGGCCCCGGTGCTGGAAACGCTGGAGTACCTCAGGCGCGAGACGCGGGTCTGGCTGGAGCTGACGACGCTCCTCATCCCCGGGCACAACGATTCGGACCAGGAACTCGACAGCATGACGAAATGGGTTGTCGAGAAGCTCGGCCAGGACGTGCCGGTCCATTTCAGCGCCTTCCACCCGGACTGGAAGATGCGCGACGTGCCGCCGACGCCGCCGGAGACGCTGGCGCGGGCAAGGAAGATCGCGCTGGGCAACGGCCTGCGGTACGCCTACACGGGCAACATCCACGACGCGGCGGGCGGCAGCACCTACTGCCATGCCTGTGGCGCGCTGGTTGTCGAACGCGACTGGTACGAGATTGGCGCGTACAACCTGACTGACGACGGCCACTGCCGGGCCTGCGGCGCGGCCTGCGCCGGTGTCTTCGACGGTCCGGCCGGTGACTGGGGCCGGCGCCGGATGCCGGTCCACATCGCGGCCTGACCGGCAGATGTCTGGCTCCGCCGGCACAGCGTCCATTCGGTAGATCAGCAGCAAGTGCGGAGCCTGGCCCCTCTTGGCCACCTGGCGTTGCGCGAACGTATGGCCCGCTGGCTGCGGCCGGGGCTTCCCCCGCTCGCTCCGAAAGCCGCCAGTCGCTCGCCGGGGGAACCCCGCCCTGGCCACGGGCCGGCTCGGTGCCTGGCACCTCTTGCTGCCACTGCGCGGTCGAGGGAGGGCCAGCCTCCTTGGCGAGCGACTTTTGCCGAAGGCGGAGCGAGCCAAGGACGGACTGGGCCGACGGGCGACCGCGCAGCGACGCTGGCGCATCGTGACGCGGCCCGGAGCTGTCAGGCACCGCATTCGAGGCCGAGCGAGAGATGGCTGCCGTGCCAACGGTGCCAGACACCAATGCCCTGCCAGCGGAGCCTGATCCCGGAGCGCCGGCGGAGCCTCAGTCGCGGCGCATGCCCTTCAGCGACTCCAGCAGCAGCCCGAGCGAGGCGGCGAACTCCGCAAAGCGACGCTCGTCGTTCTCGTCGAAGGGCCGGCCATCGCGACGATTGAGCAGCTGCGTGACAGCGAAGACTTCGCCGCGGGTGTTGTGCAACGGCAGGCACAGGATGGAACGTGTCCGGAAGCCGGTCAGCCGGTCCACATCGGGATTGAAGCGCGGGTCCGCGTAGGCGTCATCGACCCGTACGCTGCTGCCCGAGGCGGCAGAGGCGCCGACGATGCCGCTGCCCATCGGCACGGTCACGGCGCCGGACTTCGGCAGGTCGTCCGCGACCGTCAGCAAGAGCCGGCCGGCCGCGCGGTCCACCAGGAACAGCGAGGCCCGCTCGGCATCGAGCAGCTCTCCCACGCGGTGAGTAAACGCCCGCAGCGATTGCTCGAGCATGCTCTGGTAAGCCTCGTCGCGCGCCAGGGCGGTGGCCTCCAGGAAACGCTGCGACTGATCGGTCAGCTCCTGCAGTGCACGCCGGAAGGTCGGCTCGTCCATCTCCTCGACCATCTTTTCGAGTCGCTGCCGGCCGTTGGTCTCCGCCAGGGTGTGCATCAGGCGCTGCGTGCTGGCGATGACGGCGTCGGTGAAGGTCGACAGCCGCCCGTCCTCCAGGTGCAGGATCCGGTCGGCGATGTCGAGGATGCGGTTGTCGTGGGTAACCAGCAGGATGGTCGTGCCGTGCTCCCTGGCCAGTACCTGCATGCGATCGACGACTTCCCTGCCGGAAGTGCGGTCGAGCGAGGCCGTGGGCTCGTCGGCCAGCACCATCGCCGGTTGGCCGACCAGCGCGCGTGCGATGGCGACCCGCTGACGCTGCCCGCCGGACATCTGTTCAGGCAGCTGGCTTCCATGAGAGCCCAGGCCGACCGCCTCGAGCATCGCTGCGGCGCGCCGCCGCAACTCAGCGCGACCGTGCCGCCCGGTGACGCGAAGCCCCAGCTCGACGTTCTGCGTGGCCGTCAGCGCCCCGAGCAGGTTGTGCTGCTGGAAGATGAAGCCGATGCGTTTGCGGACCTTTTCAAGCAGCTCGCTCCTGGCGCCGTTCAGCTCCTCGCCGAGTACGCGGATGCTGCCGGAGTGTGCCGAGCGCAGCGCGCCGACCAGCGTCAGCAGCGTCGTCTTCCCGGAGCCCGAGGGACCGGTCACGATGATGATCTCGCCCTGGGAAATGCTGGTCGTGATGTCGAACAGGACCTGGCGCCGAAGGTTTCCCTTGCCGTAGTAGTGGTCGAGCCCCTCGATGACGATCGGTTGCGGACCGCCCATCAGAAGACCTCGGCGGGGTCGAGCTTGCGGACTTTCCGCAGCGCAAGGAAGCCTGACAACAGGCACATCAGTACCGTCAGCAGGAGCACCGCGAGACCCCTTTCGACCGTAAGATGCAGCGGCAGGCGGGTGGCAGCCGCCGCGGCGCCATAGAGGAAATGCGCAGCCACGGCGCCCGGCAGGTAGCCAAAGACGGCAAGGATGGCGGCCTGTTGCATGACGATGCCGGAAACGAAGCCGTTGCTGTAGCCAAGCGCCCGCAGCGTGCCGTATTCGTTGATGTGCTCGGAGACGTCGGCGAACAGGATCTGGTAGACGACGATCGCCCCGACCACGAAGCCCATGATCGCACCGAAGGCGAAGATGTAGCCGATGGGCGTGGCGCCGTTCCAGTAGGCGCGCTCGCGGGCGACGAAGTCCTGCTTGGTCATGACGAGCACGTCACCGGGCAGGTA
>DATHZW010000055.1:0-2653 GCA_035458405.1 Steroidobacteraceae bacterium
GCGATTCTACCACCCGGTATGCGCCCCCCGGGACCGGTAAGCCAGCCCGGCGCGGGGCCTCAGCCCGCGGCCGCGGCTGCGCCGGTCGTGGCGCGAGGCAGGAAGATCTCGGCCAGCGTGCAGCGCACGCTGCCGCCGCCGAAGCGCTCGAGAGTGGGCACGGCCGCGGTGACGATCGCACCATGGCGCTCCAGGCTGCGCCGCCGGGTCGCATCGAGCGAACCCCAGGCCGACGCCGACAGGGCCACGACCCGCCCACCGTCGCTGGTCGCCAGGGCCAGCATGTTGCCGGCGAAGGCGTTCATCTGCGCGCGGTCGATCTCGACCAGTTCGCGGCCGCCGCCTTCGAGCGCCTCGCGCAGCCGGCGACGGTCCAGCGGGTCGGTGATCGCCTCGCAGCACAGCGTGGCAAAGCCCTCGCCCACGCACATCATCACGTTGGTGTGGTAGATCGCCGCGCCAGCCGCATCGGTCGCGGCGAAGAGCTCCGGCCGGTAGCCCAGCTCCGTCGCCAGCTGTTCCAGCGGGCGCGCGTTGGTGCGCGGCGATGCGCAGGCATAGGCGACCCGGCCCACGTGGTCGAAGACCACGCTGCCGGTCCCCTCGAGGTACACGTCGCTGGACTCCCATCCGGTGAGGTCGAGGACGCGCCTGACCGCGAAGCCGCGGCGCTCGAGGGTCTTGAGCACGTCGCGGCGGCGTTCGCGCCGCCTCAGGGGCGACAGCATCGGGTAGAGCACGGCGGTCCCGTCGTGGTGCAGGCTCAGCCAGTTGTTGGGAAACACGGCATCGGGCCGCGCCGGGTCGGCCTCGTCCTGGACGATCACGATCTTCACGCCGGCCCGGTCCAGTGCCTTCGCCAGGTGGTCGAACTCGCGCAGGGCCGCCTCCCGGTCCTGGTCCGTGGCGGGATCGCCCGACTGGAAAGCGTTGCTGGCAGCCGTCTCCGGGTTGGCGCTGAAGGCCGCGGGTCGGATCATCAATGCGGCGGACGCGCATTGGGCCAGGGACGGGCGATCGTCGGTGCCCAATCCGTTCCTGGCAGTCATGTCATCGACGCCCGGGCGATCAGCCGGTCGCGACTTGCGCGAGCGCGACGATGCGCTCCCGCGACGAGACCACCACACCGCCGGGTCGCTCGACCGTGACCGCGAACAGCGCGGCCTGCCGTACCGGCAACCGCGCGTGAATGGGCACCACCACCTCGGTCGCGCCGGCCGGGATGTCGAACACGCCGCCGTCCACCGGGTAGCGATCGTCGCGCGTGCCGTCGAAGATCCATAGCTGGTACTGCTCGGCCGAGACGTCGTTGGCGGGCAGCCCGGTGAAACGCATGTAGCCCGTCTGCGTGGCCGGATCCCAGACGACGTCGCCGGACACGCCGGCCGAGCTGGGATCCTCCGTGCCCGACCAGGGTTCCTTGATGGCGCCGGTCGCACCGGCGACCAGGGCCTGGCGCTGCTCGGCGAGCGTCGGTACGGGCGGCGGCACGACCTCCACCACCTGCGGTTCGTTCATCCTCGGCCACCAAGCCGCCACGGCGAGCAACAGGGAGGCCGCGGCGGCGTACCAACCGAGCGACGATCCCGGCGCCTTCGCTGGCGCGGACTTCGCAGCCAGCGGCACGACCTTTTCAGCCGCGGCCTTGCCGACGGCGGCGCGGCCCTGCGAGACCAGCCGCAGCTTGAGGGCCTCGGGCATCGGCTCAGCCGGCAGCTTCGCCGCCAGCGTCAGGGCCGCCGCGGCCGCCGCCAGCGCATCGCGGTCGCTGCCCGGCGAGGCTTCCAGGAGGGCCTCGAGTTCGCGTGCCTCGGCAGCGCCGAGGCCGCCAATCTCCCGCTGCACCAGCAGGTCGGCGAGTTCGTTGTCTTCGAGGAACGAGGCGTTCATGCGCTGCCCTCCGCCAACGCCTCCGCCGTGACACCGAGCTTCTCCCGCACCGCGATCAGTCCACGGCGCATGAAGGTCTTGACGGTGCCCAGCGGCATGCCCGTCACGCTGGCGATGTCGGCGTGCGAGAGTCCCTGCAGCAGGCCGAGCTCGATGACCTTGCGCTGCTCGGGTCGAAGCGTCGCCACGACGCGGGCAGCCCGCTCCGCCTCGACGCTGATCTCCCCGGCCGTGTCCGGCGTATGGAAGCCAAGCTCGTCGAGCACGTCGGAAGACTCGGTCTGCACGCGGTTGGCGAGACGCCGCATGCGGTCGATGAGGCGTCGCCGCGCGATCATGGTGACGAACACCTTCTCCGATCCGGCAGCCGGGTCGAAGCGATGCGCACTGCGCCAAACGTCGGTGAAGATTTCCTGCACGGCGTCTTCCGCGTCCGAAGGGTTGCGGGTGAGACGACGGGCGATCGCCCAGACGAGGGAGCCGTACTGCTCCATCACCTCGGCCACCGCGGCGTCCTCGCCGCGCGCAATTCGTTTCATCAGGGACTCGGACATGTCGAGTTCCACTATCCTTTTCGGTGCTGACGCCGCGGCAGATTCACGCCGGCTTCGACGGGGGCGGCCGCGAGTATAGCAACCACGCCGCCGTCGCCCTCTCGATGCGTATTCAATAATTGTACATGTTTTTGGCTGTACGAATACCTGACAATCCAGGGGTCGACTCACCAAAAAAAGGGGCGCGGCGGTGACCCGCCGCGCCCCTG
>DATHZW010000056.1:0-2833 GCA_035458405.1 Steroidobacteraceae bacterium
AAATTCTCCTTCACGTTCTTCGAATAGCAGGCAAGAAAAAAGATCTCATTCTGGCCCGAGTGGTAGTAATAAATCACTCGAGATTGTCCGCGCGTGCCCACATGTCAATCGGCTTTGAACCGTGACCCCCGATCGGCGTGCAATATTGACCCCTCCGGGGACGCACGGTGGAGGTCGTCCAGGTAGTCCATAGGAGGGACCCGCGCGCGGGACGACGCGCCCTCCACGCGGCTGTCGGCGGCCCGCGCGTGGGAGGTTCCTGTGGGCCCACCTGGGCGAGCGGGCCACGGGGCGATCGGATCAGGATCGGTTCTTGAAGCGCCAGCTCTCGTTGCCGGTCTCGATGATGTCGCAATGGTGCGTCAGGCGATCGAGCAGCGCCGTGGTCATCTTGGCATCGCCGAAGACGGACGGCCATTCGCCGAAGGTCAGGTTGGTGGTGACGATGATCGAGGTGCGCTCGTAGAGCCGGCTGACGAGATGGAACAGCAGCTGGCCGCCGGACTGGGCGAAGGGCAGATACCCGAGTTCGTCGAGGACGACGAGGTCGCGCCGGGTCATTTGATCGGCGAGCCGGCCCTGGTGACCGAGACGGGCTTCGGCCTCGAGGCGGTTGACCAGGTCGACGACGTTGAAGAAGCGGGCGCGGGCGCCGTCTCGGATGCAGGCCCGCGCGATGGCGACGGCGAGATGGCTCTTGCCGGTGCCGGTCCCACCGACGAGCACGGCGTTGCGTTGGTTGGCCAGGAAGCCGCCGGTGGCAAGTTCGCGGACCAGGGCCTCGTTGACCGGGGTGGCGTCGAACTCGAAGTCGCTGAGTTCCTTGGCCAGCGGCAGTCTGGCGACGCTCATCTGGTACTTGATGGAGCGCGCCTGCTTGTCGGCGATCTCGGCCTTCAACAGCTCACCGATGATCCGCTGCACCGGATGCCGGCGTTTGAGGCCGTCGGCCATTAGCTCGTCGAAGGCGGCGCGCATGCCGGCGAGCTTGAGCGTCGCCATCATCTCCAGGATCTCATGGCGCTCCATGGCCGGTTCCTCTCAGGCGGTCGTAGCGGGCACAATCGGCCACCGGCTCGAATCGGAGACGCAAGTTCTCCGGCGTCTCGATCGACACTGGCGGAGCGGGCTGGCGCCGTCGATTGAGGATGTTGAGCACGACATCGGCGCTGCATACCCCACCGGCGAGCGCCTCGGCACAGGCCGCCTCGACGGCCGCCAGCCCGTCGATCGGCACGGCGGCCAGGATCGCGACCATCTGCCGGTCACCGTCGTCATGGCCGGCGAGGCGGGCGCGAACGCGGCCCAGGGCGCCGGGCAACGTCCAGTCCTTGAACGGCGCGCCATTGCGCAGCGCGCCAGGCTTCCTCTCGAGGACGGGGACATAGTGCCACGGGTCGTAGAAGGTCTGATCGCGGCCAAAGCGCCGGGCATGTTCTCCGACGATCTCGCCGTCCTGGCGGATGACGATGCGATCGGCATAGGCATGCACCTCGACCGGCCGGCCGACGGCGCGTGCCGCCACGCTGTACTTGTTGCTGTCGAAGCGCACCAGGCAGGTCTTGGACACAGACGCCGTGACCGCATGAAAGCCGTCGAACGGCCCGCGATAGGCGACCAGGGACGGGCGCTCCTCCTCGAACACCTGCCGGATCGTCCTGTCCTTGAAGGTCGGGTGCGGATGTCGCTCGGCATAGGCGACGCATTGGTCGAGGAGCCAGGCGTTGAGCTCGTCATAGGTCTTGAAGCGCAGCCGCGGCGTGAAGAACCGGCCACGGATTGTCCCGACCTGGTTCTCGACCTGACCCTTCTCCCACCCGGCTCCCGGCGTGCACGCCACGGGCTCGACCAGATAGTGGCCGCACATCTGCAGGAAACGCCGGTTGTACAGCCGGTCCTTGCCGACGAACACGGTCTCCACCGCCGTCTTCATGTTGTCGTAGATGCCGCGACGGCAGGCGCCGGCAAAGAACCGGAACGCCCGCTCGTGGGCGTCGAACACCATCTCCTGGCTCTCGCGAGGATACGCCCGGACGAAGAACATCCGGCTGTGGCACAGCCGAACATGCGCCACCTTCACCTTGGTCGTGACGCCGGCCAGCACCACGTACTCGTGGCTCCAGTCGAACTGATAGGCCTCGCCCGGTGCGAAGACGAGCGGGATGTAGGCTTGGGCCAGCGAAGATGACCGGTGTCGGCGCCACGTCTTGGCGTAGCGTCGAACCGCGTCGTACCCGCCGCTGTAGCCCAGGGCCTCGAGATCTTCGAAGATCCGCATGAGCGTCAGGCGCTCGCGCTTCCCCTTGGCCTCATTAGCCTCCAGCATCCGATCCAGATCGTCGCGCCACGGCCCCAGCTTCGGCATCGGCTGGACCCCACGGTCGTAGCTGAACGCCGTCGCCTCCGACCGGATCACCTTGCGAACCGTGTTGCGCGAGACCTTCACGTCCCGCACGATCTCCTTGATCGGCTTCTTCTTGACGAAATACTCCCGCCGGATCCGCGCAATCGTCTCCACCACCAACATCCCCCAACACCTCGTCCGTCCAAAAACGAGGCGACATGGACCAGCCAGGTTCAGGGGGTCAAATTTGGACGCCGATCACCCCTCAACAGGGGTCACAATTGCACGCCGATTCACAACCGTGCTTCTCCGGCTGCGTGGGCTTCGCGCGCGGAGGCCAAGGAAAACACCGGCGATTTGGAAGGAGCCGCTCACGACTTGAGACAAGCCCTGGCCTTGTTCCCCGACCCATCGCGTGTCGGTGCAAGTTCGTGGTATCGCCTCACGAAGGTGCTGGATCGCTTGGGGCGGCCATGTGAAGCATCGGTG
>DATHZW010000057.1:0-8730 GCA_035458405.1 Steroidobacteraceae bacterium
GCGGCGACCTGGCCCTCCAGCATCAGGTACAGCGCGTCGACCCCGGCCTCGCCGTCCTTCAGGTCGAGCAGGTTGTACGCGTTGAATACGCCAGGCTCGCGCCGGTTGCTCCAGATGCTGTGGTCGATCGCGGCCAGCGCCCCTTCGAGCAGGCCGTTGACCTGCCCGAGCTGCGTTTGCAGCTTTCCGGAGAAGGGCTGCTCCGCATAGACCGACTGGCGATAACGGCCCGCCGCCAGGCCCAGGTCTTCCATCGACTGCCAGCGCTGGCTCGCGCTGATCGGGCCCTTGCCGAGCAGCGGGCGCACGCGCGCAAGCGCGGCGGCTGTGTCGGCCAGCCAGCGGGCCACCTCGGCGGACAACTCGATGGGCCGGTCTTCCCCGGCAAGCAGGTCCTGCAGGAAGCGCACGTACCGGCGCATGTAGTACAGCGTGACCATGGAGACGCCCTGGCCGACCAGGGCGTTGTTCGCGTCGTTCCACTCCGGTCGCTGCGTGTTGAGCCAGATCCCGCCGTCGACGACCAGGTTGCCGAGCTTGGCCAGCAGCGGCACGAGCAGCTTCTCGAGCAGGTTGACCTGGTAGACGTCGCCGGCGGCATCGAGGACCAGCTTCCCGTCGGCGCCCATGACGGCGACGCGATCCGCGATGCGCGCGGCCAGGGCGTGGTCAAAGTCCACGGTCCGCTTCGGGTTCGCGACCAGCTCGGCGAAGCTCCGGATCCGGTAGGGCACGTTGGCGTAGCTGAACACCGGCCTGTCCAGCAACGCGCGCAGCCGGGCGGGGTGAAAGCTCCTGGACAGTTCCAGGAGCTTCAGCAGGTAGATGATCTGGTGGTCGCCCCAGTAGCCGATGTGGCTCCAGGGATTGCCCGGTTCCTCCACTTCCCAGTCGATTCCCTCGCCGGTCATGCGATACGGGTTGTGTCCGTCCGCGGTCGTGGCGTTGACGAACTTGGCGACGACATGCTCGACGAATTCCGGGTAACTGAAGGTCAGCGCCTCCCAGTTCTGGAAGATGTCCCGCCAGTTGCCCTCATAGGACAACAGGCGTCCGCCGCGCTCATCCTTCAGCCTGATCGAAAACCTGTTCCACGGCCGGCTCGGATCGCCATGACGGCGACCGAAGGTGATCGGCAGGTATTCGTAGCACAGCCTTTCCAGCTGCGGATCGCCGGTCCGCCCGGCCGCCGAAAGCAGGTCCTCGACCGCCATCGTCCCGTCCAGGCCGCCCAGCAGCCCGCGATGACGCTCGTATACCGGCCGGTTGAACAGCCGGACGTTCCTCGCGAAAGCGGCGGCCGATACCCTGTACTGGTCGTCGAAGATGCCGCCGCGCAGGACGTTGAACAGCACGTTGGCGTAGTGATGCGCGGTCACGGCCTCTTCCTCGGCCGCCTGGAACCCGTCGGCGGCCGCGACGATGCGCGCCAGCTCGTCGCGGCCCGTCTCGACGGACTGCGCCACCGCCTGCGCGACGCCTGCCGGATCCGCCAGCTCGCGGATGAGCTCCACGACCTGCCGCTGGGTCTGCTCGATATCCGCCACGATCTGCCAGCGTCGGGATTCGCCGCCGGCAAGCACGAGGCTGGCGCACTGGAAATAGGCGCCGCGGATCCCGCGCTTGCGGTCTTCACCGACCACGGGCCCTCCGCGGCGGAATTTCTCGAGCTGCAGCGAAGAGAGCAGCACGGTGGGCGCGTCCAGGCCGAGGCCATAGACGACGTTGGCCCGGAGCGACTCAAACGGCTCGGCGCGATCCGATATCCCCGCGTAGAGCGCGTACATGGCGAGCCCGCTGCCCGGGTCGAGCTCGGTCCACTTGTACGCGTTCACCAGGTTGCTGGCGTTAGCCTGGACGAAGCCGGGCGTACCCGCGGGCAGGATGTTCTGCAGGCCGTCGACCAGCTCGACCGCCAGCGGCTCGTCGCCCAGGTGCTGCAGCTCGCAGCGGCGCACGAAGCCGTGCCGGTCGCTCGTCGCCCACGTGTAATGGAAGGCTAGCGCCAGGTCGTGATTGATCTCCTCAAAGCGGAGCTTGTCGCCCAGGGTGCTCTTGTAGAGATTGCGGGTGATCCGGAAACGGCCGTCGTGTTCGCGGTTGAAGGGCTCCCAGAGGGCCTGCCGGCCCGCCGGGCCGACCCGCAGCAGCGTCTTGCAGCCGGTGTGCGGGCTGCTGTCATGGACCTTGTCGACGGGGATGTAGGGAAACAGCGCGGTTTCCGGCGACACCCGGCCAGCGGTCAGGCCTCCGGAAGAAGAAACGAAGAGCCAGTGGTCGGCGCTGGAAATGACGCTGACGAAGAACGGCCGCATCCGGTCGACATTGCGGATGACGTAATACCGCTCGCCATCGACGTCGGTGAATTCGCCCGAGACCTGGTCCGTGTCTGCCGCGGCTGCGGTGGCGGTCGCGTCCCTCGTTGCGGTCGGCCTCATTGCGGCCCATCCAGCACGAGCTTTCCGAACAGGCCTGCATCGATCCAGCCGCGGTCCTTCTTGCCGAAGGGCACGGACTCGGAGCCGACGAAGTTCTCGCGAAGTTCGCTGCCATCGTTGTCGCAGTAGGCCAGCATGAGCCCGATGACCTTTCCGGCTGACAGCCGCACCGGGCTGTTGTCCGGGGAACCGTCCTCGTACTGGTCCGAATAGACCTCTATGGCGAGTTCCCAGACGATCGTGTCGTCGTGCTGCTTCCAGCGGCTCTCGACATGATCCGAATAGCTGTGCGGCTGCCTGTCGGTCCCGATGTCGATGGCCTGGTTGTCGAGCGACACGTGGTAGGCGAAGGCGTTGTGGTTGTACTGGTGATCGCCCCCCGAAAAGTCCTCGTCGATGAAGACCTCGAGGCAGTCGTCGTCCCAGTACTGCAGCAGCGGATTGCGGTGGCTGTCGAACAGGATGTCGTCGACGAGTTCGACCAGGATGTAGAGCCTCTCCGGAGTCCAGACGACCTTGAAGCGGCCCTGGTAATCCGAATCCGAATACTCGGGCCCCAGCCAGAGCTGATCGATCGCATGCCACGGCGCCGTCTTCCATGCCGCGTCCCCGGCGTCGCCGTCGATGACCGGGGCCGACTCCGCCCGGGGTGCGCGGTATTCCGTCCGGGCCTCGAGGTGGGCGTCATCGGCAAGCGCGCACGGCACGACCGCGACCTGCAGCGCCGTCGCGAGCATCAGGCTGCAGCAGGCCCCGGTGCCGGCGATCCCCTTGATCTTGTTTCCCCTGGTCGACATGTCTGGCCCATCCCGGAACAACGGCCGCCCGACCCGTGCCGCGCACGTCAGGGCAGCCTTTTTGGTGGCTGTCACGGGGTGACAGCGCTGTCAGTATTTACTATAGGCAGGGCCGGCGGCGCCGTCAAAGTGGGCGGTGCGTCCCGGCTCCGGGCAACGCCGCCGGCCGCGGCTACCAGGCGTAGGCCTCGGGCGCCTCGCCGCCGGGACCCGGGAATATCTCGTCGAGCCGCTTCAGCACCTCGGCGCTCAGCGCAATCCCGGTGGCCCGCACGGCGCTCTCCAGTTGTTCCACCGTGCGCGGGCCGATGATCGGCGCGGTGACCGCCGGGTTGTGCATCAGCCAGGCCAGCGCCACGGCGCCGGGCTCCTCGCCCAGTTCCTTGCAGAGGGCCTCGTACCGCTCCAGCTTGCCGCGGTTCTTCTCCACCTCCCCGGCGAATTTCTCGTCCATGCGCCGCCCGGCCCTGGCCTTGCCCAGCGCGCCGCCCAGCAGGCCGCCGGCGAGCGGGCTCCAGGGAATCAGGCCCAGTCCGTAGTGGCGACAGGCGGGGATGACCTCGAGCTCGATCGTGCGGCTGTTGAGGTTATAGATGCTCTGTTCGCTCACCAGGCCGGCCATCCCGCGCCTGGCCGCCTCCTGGCAGGCCGTGGCGATGTCCCAGCCGGCGAAGTTGCTCGATCCCACGTAGACGACCTTGCCCTGCTGCACCAGGCTGTTGAAGCCCTGCCATGCCTCGTCCCACGGGCAGCGGCGGTCGATGTGATGCATCTGGTAGAGGTCGATGCAGTCGGTCTGCAGGCGCCGCAGGCTGGCCTCGCAGTGCTTCCTGATCTTCACCGCCGAGAGGTTGCGACCGTCGGCATTGGGTTCGGGGCGGTTGGCCTTGCGCTTCACGGGGTTGTAGACCTTGGTCGCCAGGATCACCGCGTCGCGACGGCCGCCGCCCTGGGCGAGCCAGCGGCCGATGATCTCCTCCGTCGCGCCGTGCTCCACGGTCCAGCCGTAGACGTCGGCGGTGTCGAAGAAGTTGATGCCGAGCTCCAGGGCACGATCCATGATCCTGAAGCTTTCCGCCTCGTCCGTGACCCAGCCGAAATTCATGGTGCCGAGGCAGAGGTTGCTCACCAGGGCGCCGTGGGCCCCGAGACGCTTGTGTTGCACTGACATCTGTTCGTTTCCTTGTCTGTCCGATGGCTTGCGGCATCAACTGGATTGTCGCAACGGATCCCGTCGCGCGGTAGTCGGTCTGCCGGAAGGCGAGACATGCGGCGTACCGGGGCGGTCGACCGGGCCATTTCCAGAGACACGCGGTACGGCGGCCCGGCCCGGGTCGAGCGCCTTGAAGAGGGACGGTAGGCCCTTCGAGGCTGGATTGAAAGCCCTTACATCGAAACGGCGAGAACGCGCCTCAACAGGCACCGGCTGCCTGTTCCCGGCAAATCCTGTCGGTCGGAAGCTGCGGACCCGGGTGGAGGCCTTTCACCTGGCCAAGGGCGCCCGGCCAGCACGCGCGGTCGCGCAGGAGCCGGACGGAGCACAAATATCTTTACTTTTATAGAGTTAGCATCATCCGCAACGCGCGATCAGGCAGGCCGCCGCAAGCGGATGATCGGACACGCCGTCAAAAATGAGTTGACGACTAAGAATGATTTGCGATAGCGTTTGAAGTAAGCGCTTACATTGCGCTCCGTTCAATCCGTATTTGTCGAAGCTCCTTGGGGGGAAATGACCGTGACAAACCGCACACACAGAGGCTCGCCTTTGGCGAACGCGATCGCAGTGGCTCTTGGGGTCACCACCGCGTTGCCGGCGCTCGCGCAGGAGGCCAGTCCCGCCGTGCTCGAGGAAGTCGTCGTAACGGGTATTCGCGCGAGCATGGAGTCATCCATGAACCTGAAGCGCGATTCCCAGGGCGTCGTGGACGGACTCGTCGCGGAAGACATCGGCAAGTTCCCGGACACCAACCTGGCCGAGGCGCTGCAGCGTATCAGCGGCGTGTCCATCGACCGCTCGAACATCGGCGAGGGCCAGAGGATCACCGTCCGCGGTGTCGGCCCGGACTTCAACCTGGTGCTGCTGAACGGCCGCCAGATGCCGGCCTCCAGGATCGAGGAGACCAGTGCGTCGAACTCACGCGCTTTCGACTTCGCGAACCTGGCGTCCGAATCCATCGCTGCCGTCGAGGTCTTCAAGACCAGCCGCGCGAGCATCCCGACCGGCGGCATCGGCGCGACGATCAATGTCAAGACGGCGCGTCCGCTCGAAAATCCCGGCCGCACGCTGAGCTTTGGCGTCAAGGGCGTCATGGACCAGTCCACCGAGTCGGGTGATTCCATCACCCCCGAGATCTCGGGCATTTACAGTGAGACCTTTGCCGACGGCAAGTTCGGCATCGCCATCACCGGCAGCTACCAGGACCGCAACAGCGGCTACAACCAGGCCGCGGTGGCGAACGGCTGGCGCTCGTTCCGGGGCGACGAGAACAACTGGGGCACGCTGCCGCAGGAAGGACAGCCTGGATACGGCCTCATCACCAATCGGCCGGGTGCAAGCGACGTCTACTCCGTTCCCCAGAACCTGCTGTACAGCTTCAACGAGATCCAGCGCGAGCGTACCAACGGCCAGATTGCGCTCCAGTTCAGGCCAGTGGACGCCGTGACGGCCACCCTGGACTACACGTACTCGGAGAACAAGGTCGCGCAGCAGCGCAACGAACTGTCGGCCTGGTTCAACTTCTCCGGCGGGCCATCCGAGTGGACCGACGGCCCCATCTCCGCGCCGGTCTACTACGAAGAGACGATCGGCTGCAATCCCACCGCGACCCCGCCCTTGTCCTGTAACGACCTGGCCATGGCCGGCGGCGAGTACGCGACCAAGAACCAGAACGACTCGATCGGCTTCAACCTGCGCTGGGACGTTTCCGACAGCCTGGGTTTCACGCTCGACTATCACAACTCCACGGCCGAGTCGGGCGCCGACAGTCCCTATGGATCCAACGCGGTGCTTGGGGTGGCCGGCATCTATCGCGGCACGACCAGGGTGGACTTCTCGAAAGACTTCCCGGTGCTGAGCGTGCAGCTCCCGCCCGGGCAGGACGGCATCGACGCGTCGCAGATGCTCACGACCGGCTCGAGCTTCCGCAACAGCTACATGAAGTCCGAGGTCGAGCAGGTCCAGTTGCTGGGTGATCTCGTCTTTGCCGACGACTCCAGCCTGGACTTCGGCGTCTCGCTGACCGAGGTCAACAACCGCTCGGCCTTCGCCAACGTGGAGCAGGCCGCCTGGGGCGGCAGGGGCACCGCTGCCGACATTCCCGACGACGTGTTCAGGCCGGACACGGTCAGGAAATATTTCGACAGGATCTCGGGCAGCAACAGCCCGGACCTGTTCAACCAGTTCTTCCGCTGGGACTTCAAGACGGTCCGGCAGCTGGCCGCGGACCTGTATGGCGCCAGCGACTATCTCGCGAGTGACAACTTCACGACGGACCGCAAGGTCAAGGAAGAGTCGAAGAGCGCCTTCGTGCAGTACAACCGCGCATTCGACCTCGCCGACCGGCCCGCGCACATTGCGCTCGGCGTCCGGTACGAACAGACCGACGTGACCTCCAGCGCGCTGGTGCCGGTTGCCACCGGCATCACGTGGAACTCCGCCAACGAGTTCTCCATCATCAAGAGCGGCACGGACTTCACGACCCTGAAGGGCGACTACGATTACTTCCTGCCAAGCCTGGACTTCGATGTCGAGGTGGTGGACAACGTCGTTGTCCGCGCCAGCTACAGCGAGACCATCGGCCGGCCGGGCTGGGGTGACATCCAGGGCGGGCAGACGCTCGACGCGATGCGCATCGACGTAGGCACCGGGCGGCAGGGCGATCCAGGGTTGCTGCCGCTGGAGTCCCAGAACTTCGATCTGTCGGTCGAGTGGTACTACGCGCCGGGCAGCTACTTCTCGGCCGGGTACTTCCGCAAGGACATCGACAACTACATCGGCGTCGGCAACATCCAGGGAACGCCGTTCGATCTGCCGCATCCCGCCCAGGGCAGGCGCTACAACGAGGCACGGGCCGCGGTCGGCAACGACCTGGTCGAGATCCGGCAGTACATCTTCGAGAATTACGCCAATACGCCGCAGGTCACGATCACGGGCACCGATTCCAACGGCAATTTCCTCGGAACGATCCTTGGTATCGCTGGTGAAGACCCGGCGGCCGTCTTCAACATCACCGTGCCGGCCAACCAGCGTTCAGCCAAGCTCGATGGCTGGGAATTCGCAGTCCAGCACATGTTCGGCGACAGCGGCTTCGGCGTCAGCGCCAACGTCACGCTGGTCGATTCCGACCTGAAGTACGATGACGCGAATCTCGGCGACCAGTTTGCGCTGGAAGGGCTCAGTGATTCGGCCAACCTCGTGGTCTTCTACGACAAGAACAACTGGCAGGCGCGAGTCGCGTACAACTGGCGTGACGAGTTCCTTTCCGGGAGGTTCGACAGCGAGCGGCCGAATCCGGTGTACACCGAGGCCTACGGCCAGTACGACGTGAACGTCAGCTACCAGGTCACCGACCAGCTGAACGTCTTCGCCGAGGGCATCAACGTCACGGACGAGATCCAGCGCCTGCACGAGCGTGCCCAGAACCAGGCGTTCTACGTGACCCAGACCGGTGCCCGGTACATGATCGGAGCCCGATACAACTTCGGGAAGTAGTCGGAGGGGGTTTCGCACCCTTCGCGTTGCGGCGAGGGTCGTGACCTGGAAAGGCCGCTGATGTCAGCGGCCTTTCCTTTTTGTAAGGCGCTATCATCATCACGGACATCGCTTTCATCGAGGCTTGCTGGTGACCGACCTGGTCAAACGCGTGGTCATCGTCGGTGGCGGCTCGGCGGGCTGGCTGACCGCCGGGGTGATCGCGGCCGAGCATCGGGCGAATTCGCCCTCCGGGCTGCAGGTCGTCCTGGTCGAATCGCCGGGCGTGAATCCCATCGGGGTCGGCGAAGGCACCTGGCCGACCATGCGCGATACGCTCCGGAGGATCGGCGTCTCGGAGACCGACTTCCTGCGCGACTGCGACGCCTCGTTCAAGCAGGGCTCGAAGTTCGCCGGCTGGGTGACGGGCCGCGAGGACGATCACTACTACCATCCCTTCGTCCTGCCCCAGGGCTATACCGAAACCGACCTGGTGTCGCAGTGGCAGGCTCGCCATCCGGACGTGCCGTTTGCGTACCTGGTCAGCTTCCAGCCCCACCTCTGTGAGCAGCACAAGGCGCCCAAGCAGGCGGCGACCCCGGAATTCGCAGCGGTCGCTAACTACGCCTACCACCTCGACGCCGGCAAGTTCGGCGAGTTCCTCAAGCGGCACTGCGTGGAGAAGCTGGGCGTCCGCCACGTGCTGGACCACGTTACCGGCATCAACCCTGCGGATGGCGGCGACATTGCATCGCTCGAGACCGCGGCCCATGGACGGCTGGACGGCGACCTGTTCATCGACTGC
>DATHZW010000058.1:0-2030 GCA_035458405.1 Steroidobacteraceae bacterium
GCCGACCTGTTCGTCGCCTTGATGCAGGGAGACCGGTCATGAACCGCTTTGCTTGGCTGGTGCGCCGCGAGTTCTGGGAGCATCGCGCCATCTGGATCGCACCCCTGGTCGTGCTCGCCGTCATGCTGGTCGGGGCCGTCACGGGAAACGTCTTCCTCGGCGACATCCGCGTCAGCGCGGATATCGGGCTCGACGGCAAGCCGACAGGCGACTCGGGGCTGAGCGAGGAGGACATTGCCGAGCTTTCGTCCATCCGCGGTGCGGAGGATCTCCACAAGCTCGAACGGCTCGAAAAGCTGGAAAATGCCGGCTCCAGCGGTGAAACGCGCGTCGTGTCGGCGGGCGAGGCGCTCGCCATGGTCTCGCCGGAGAAGCGCCAGAGCCTGCTCGCCATCATCTACGCGGCCGTCGCCGCCCTGATGTTCTTCGTGGTGGGCATCATCGGCTTCTTCTATGCGCTGGATTCGCTCTACGCGGACCGCCGGGACCGCAGCGTGCTGTTCTGGAAGTCATTGCCGCTGTCCGACACGGAGACCGTGCTGTCCAAGTTCTTCGTGGCCGTAGTGGCCATCCCGGCGGTGGCGGCGGTCGCCTCCATCGCGGGACAGCTGGTCATGGCGGCCGGAGGCTCGATCAAGCTCGCCTTCATCGGCGGCCCGGCGGGACTGATGTGGATGCCGCAGGTGCTGGGCGGCAGCGCCATCGGGGCGCTGGCGCTGGCGATCGTCTGTGCGCTGTGGTTCGCGCCGCTCGTGGCCTACCTGCTGCTGGCCTCGGCCTGGGCGCCGAAGTCACCGGTCCTCTGGGCGGTGCTGCCGCCAGCCACGGCGGCGATGCTCGAGGAAATCGCCTTTGGCAGCTCTCACGTCATCGGGCTGATCAAGTACCGGACGCTGGCGCCGATCGAGGCCATGTTCAGAGCCGACCATGCAAAGGAACAGGCGGTCCGCTCGATGGACATCGCCGGCAACGTTGCGGAACTGCTCGCCTCCCCGGGGATGGTCATCGGGCTGGTTGCAGCGGCCGCCCTGCTGGCGGCGGCGATCTGGGTGCGCCGCTACCGGGACGAGTCGATCTAGGCGCTTCGCCCCGCCGACGCATCGGGACCGTAGCGATCGCCCGGCCCGCCGGCTTCCGTCGAACCGGGCCGTGGCACCCGACAAGGAGCAACCTTCGTGAAGTTGACGCTTTCGTTTGTCCCGTTGCTGGCCGCGCTGGTGCTCGCGGGGTCCGCCGACGCGGCGACCTCCACCGCAGCCCGGGACTGGCAATTCAAGGATGATTCAGCAGGCGGTCTCGCGATAGACAATCTCGTGGGCGACGTGAACATCGAGCGTGGAACCGCGGCGGGCTTCCAAGTGAGCGTCAAGGTGACCGCCGAGGCCGCCAGCGCGCAAGAGGCTGACCGAATCGCCAGGGCAGTGGAATTCAGCATGCGGGATGCAGGATCTTCCTCCAGCCTGCAGGTGCTCCTGCCGGAAGCGAAGTTCCCGACGATTTACATCGCGGGGGTGCCGGTCGGATGGTGGGTCGGCGATGCGAAGACCGAGTACCTGGGCGAGAAACGCCGGGTTACCGGCTACCAGGACAAGGGCGTGCAGGTGCGCGTCGACATCGTCGTGCGGGCGCCCGAGGACGCCAGGCTGGTGGTTCGCAATCTCTTCGGAGACGCCGCGGCGGCGGGCTTCAGCGGCGAGCTCAGGCTCGACGGCGGAAGAGGCCGTCTCAGTTCGCGCGACGGGTCCGGCAAGATCAAACTGGATTCCGGCAGCGGGCCCGTGGAAGTGTCGGGTCATTCCGGAGTCGTCGACGCCGATAGCGGCAGCGGTTCCGTGACGATCAGCGACTGCCGGTGCCGGATCAACGCGAACACCGGTTCGGGCTCCGTGACGGCCAGCATCCTGCCGATGACGGAGCGTCTCGTCGTCGACACGGGCTCCGGCGACGTGCGCGTCACGGGCGACCTTTCCGGCCTGAAGCGGCTGGACGTGGACACGGGTTCGGGCGGCGTGCAAATCGAGGCTGCCGCA
>DATHZW010000059.1:0-3640 GCA_035458405.1 Steroidobacteraceae bacterium
TCGCCGCGGAGATCGCCCGGCGATACACGTCCTCGGTGCGGGCCAGTTCACTGCGCTGGGTCTCCAGGCGACTGGCTAGGGTTCTGAGGTCCTCCAGCGTCATCTGGCGCGTCCGTTCCATCATCAGCAGGTCGACGATCGGGTCGTTCGGTGGAAAGTCGGTCAGCGACAGCCCGCTCGCCTCCAGCGCCTGGGCCGACTCGAACCACGGCGAGCCGATGAACATCCATCGCTGCGAACCGACGCCGAGGAAGTCCCCACGCATCCTGATGCCGGACGGCCGATGCCGGATGATGACCGGCAGGCGGTTGTCCGTGACCGATAGCGCGCCCCTGGTCTTGCCTTTCGGCCAGAGCATCTCGAAGACCTGGTCGAAAGCCGTGCCTTCGATGAAAGCGGGATCCAGCCGCCTCAGCGCGGACCCGCGTTGACGAAGCCGCCTCTCGCCGTCCAGCACGAAATGGAACGGGAAGACCTGGTCAACCTCTGCGGGGGACAGTCCGATGCCGGCGTCGGCCATGTCAGCCAGCCTTCGGTTCCCAGGTGACGTGGAACACCGATGGATCTGAATCACCCTCGCGCTGCTGGGCGAGCCGGATCTGCACCGGGGTATCGAACAGCTTTCCCAGCCCCAGGACCAGTCCCTCGACGAAGGGCTCGAGGCCGGCCGGGCGCGGGGAATAATAGTGCAGGTCGAGCGAGTGTTCGCGGACGTTCTCGCACACGAAGTCCGGTGGCCGCAGTTCCGGAAAGACCGTCTGGACGTGCACGTGGAAGCGCGGCAGGTAGAGCAGGAAGTCCTTGAGCGTGCGGCCAGCCACGCGCATCATCGGCCCATAGGCCTCGACGGCGGTACGCAGGACCCAGTACTCGCCGAAGCCCTTCAGCACCGCTTCGGCCGGCATCGCCAGTTCCTCGCTGGCCGCGGCGACCAGCCTGTAGGTGATGTCGTCAGGATAGGCTTCAGTGCTGACGAATGCCGCGTCCTGCACACCCGCCTTCGCGCGGATGCGGTTCCAGACCGCTTCCCCGTGTCCGTCGCGGACCATGCCCTCGATCGCCCTGTTCACCAGACCGTACACATGCGCCTCCGTGTCCTATTGGTTACCATTGCCCGGGGCCGACTTGCACCGCTGCACATGACGGAAATCTCCCAGCCGGACAAGCAGATCCTGGTGGTCGAGGACCAGGCCGACCTGCGCAAGCTCGTCTCGCTGACGCTCAGGGCCCAGGGCCGCAAGCTGATCGAGGCGGCCACCGCGGCCGAGGCGCTCGCGAGACTCGAGGAATCCGTACCCGACGTCGTCCTGCTCGACGTCATGCTGCCCGGCGGGATGAGCGGTGTCGACATCTGCCGCCGGATCAAGGGCGATCCGCGTCTGGGCCGCAGCATCGTGATATTGATGACCGCGGCCGACCAGGCCGGGCAACGGCAGCGCGCGATGCAGGCCGGGGCCGACCACTACGTCGCCAAGCCTTTCAGCCCGCGCCAGCTCCGCGAACTGGTCGCCTCCCTGCTCGACTGATCGGCCGCGCGCGCCCGGCATCATATGGCTAGCCGGCCCTGCCCTGGGAGTCCCAGGACTGCCGCTTGCGGTAGATCGTCGACGGGCTGATCCCCAGCGCCGCCGCCGCCTGCAGCACGTTGCCGCCGAAGCGGTCGATGGCTGCCTCGATGGCCCGCTTCTCCACCTGCCAGAGCGGTGCGACGGCTGCCACGTCCCCCGGAGCGGGGGGCTGCTCCCGCGGCACCAGCGCCGGCGCCGGCACGGGGCCGGCCGGACTCTCCGGTTCCGGGACAGTGGGTGCGGCCGGACCCGCAATCTGCCGGCGCACCAGGACGCTCGGCAGCATCTGCGGCAGCAGGACATCGCCGTCGTTGAGCACGACCGCGTTGTGGATCACGTTCTCCAGTTCCCGGACGTTGCCCGGCCACGGATACTCGCGCAGCAGCAGCTCCGCTTCCGGGGCGATCCGGGCGAAGCCCTTGCCCTCTTCCTCAGCGAACTTCCGCACGAAGAGCCGCGCAATCGAGATCACGTCCTCGCCCCGGTCGCGCAGCGGCGGCAGGTGGATGGGGATCACGTGCAGCCGGTAGTACAGGTCCTCGCGGAACCGGCCCAGGCGGATCTGCTCCAGGGGATCCCGGTTGGTGGCGCAGACGATCCTGACGTCGACCTTGATGGTCTCGCTGCTGCCCACGCGCTGGAACTGCCCGGTCTGCACGAAGCGCAGCAGCTTCGCCTGCAGGTCGAGGTCCATCTCGCCGATCTCGTCCAGGACCAGCGTGCCGCCGTCCGCCAGCGATGCGGCGCCGTCGCGCTGGCGGATGGCGCCGGTGAACGCGCCCTTCACGTGGCCGAAGATCTCGCTCTCGATCAGGTCGCGCGGCAGGGCGGCGCAGTTCACGGCCACGAACGGCCCGGCGCGCCGCGGGCTTTCCTGGTGGATCGCCTCTGCGCACAGCTCCTTGCCGGTGCCGCTCTCGCCCGTGACGAAGACCGAGGCCCTGCTCGGCGCGGCGTTCTCGATGACGCGGTACACGGCCTGCATCAGGGCGGACCCCCCGACGAAACGATGGAAGCGGTCCCGGGTGAATTTCTCCTGGAGGGTATCCACCATCCTCGCGAGCTGGTGCTGCCGCAGCGCGTTGGCGACGGTCACCTTGAGGCGGCTGCGGTCGAACGGCTTGGTCACGAAATCCGCCGCGCCGAGGCGGATCGCCTCGGCGGCATTCTCGGCCGACCCGTAGTCGGTGACGACGACCACCGGGAACTGCCATCCCGCCTGTTGCAGGAGGCCCAGCAGGTCCAGTCCGCTCATGCCCGGCAATTCGAGGTCCAGCAACAGGGCAGCCGGCGGGCGCGCTTCGATCTCCGCGAGGCCGTCCTCGGCACTGCCGGCCAGGCGGACGAGGTACCCCTCGGCCTCGAGGTAGGTCTTGTAGACCGCCGCCTGGGCGGCACTGTCCTCCACGAAGAGGATCTCGGTGCTCACTCCGTCTTCCCCGGCGCCGCCAGCCATCTGCGCACCCAGCCCGCGGACCGCTCCATTGCCGCCAGCAACTCGCCGCAGGCGACGGCCAGCTCCTGCGGGGGCCGGGCACTCCTGCAGTCAGTTTCCAGCCGCCGTGCCGCGGCCTCGACGCGTCTCGCCCCGAAGGTCGAGGCGCTGCCCTTGATGCCGTGCGCGGCGCGCCGCAATCCGTCGACGTCAACGGCCTCGCGCGCGCGATCCAGGTCGGCCGCACGACGGGCAAGCTCGTCGGCGAACAGGCCGATGACGAGCGCCAGCTGCTCGACGCCGACGTCCTGCGCCAGGCCCTGCAGCGTCGCTGTGTCGAGCCCGTCCTCATCGCCGCGGCCTGGGTCGCGCGTCATCGCTCTCCCGTATCGTTGAGGAACATTCATCGCGCATTCCGTTACGCGCTTGAATGCGCGCCTGTCTCCGGTCGTGCAACGGTCGTGCCAGCCCACTCCTGCCCGCACCAGGAGCCGTTCCAGATCATCTTGCGGCTTGCGAATCGCAAATTGCAAGAGTTCTTGCGCACAGCGGCCGGCAAGCCTCGGATTCGTTGCATTTTGCATTGCTTCTTGCGCATACACCCACAGTCATGGATGGCTTGGATTCCTGCCTGCAT